>NZ_JBEYCQ010000013.1:0-208598 GCF_040632905.1 Streptomyces sp. NPDC016469 | reverse complement strand
GACCTGCTCGTCGTCTCGCTCGGCGGCCAGGGACAGTACAACCACGTCATCAACGACACGGGCTCCCCGACCTCCGGGACCTCGACCGTCCCGTCGAACGTGGTGTCCTACCCCTGACGGGGACACGCAGGACATCCGGCACATGAGCTGAATCGGCGCGGGGCGCGGCAGACCGCCGGGCCCCGCGTCCGCTCACACCGGCCCGGCCGGCGGCGGGCCGCCCAGTGCCTGCTCGGACCAGATGACCTTGCCCCGGTCGGTGTACCTGGCCCCCCAGCGCTCCGCGAACTGGGCGACGAGGAAGAGGCCCCGGCCGCCCTCGTCGGTCGTGGTGGCGTAGCGCAGGTGCGGGGAGGTGCTGCTGCAGTCCGACACCTCGCAGGTCAGGGCCCTGTCGTACAGGAGCCGGACCGTGATGGGCTCGGAGCCGTAGCGGATGGCGTTGGTGACGAGTTCGCTCAGGATGAGCTCGGTGACGAAGCCCTCCTCGTCCAGGCCCCGGTCGGAGAGCCAGCGCATGGCCTGCTTACGGATTCCGGCGACAGCGGCGGGGTCCGGAGGTACGTCCCACTGAACGCGCCGGGACGGGTCCAGGGTGCGGGTCCGGGCGACCAGCAGGGCCACGTCGTCGCCGGGGCGGCTGGGCAGCATGGCCTCCAGCACGTCGTCGCAGGTCTCCTCGGGAGTGCGGTCGCGGTCGGCGAGCGAGCGGCGCAGGAGTTCCAGGCCGTCGTCGATGTCCCGGTCGCGGCGCTCCACCAGACCGTCCGTGTACAGGACGAGGCGGCTGCCCTCGGGGACGTCCAGCTCGGTCATCTCGAAGGGCATGCCGCCGATCCCGAGGGGCAGTCCGGCCGGGATTTCCGGGAAGCCGACCGTGCCGTCGGGCAGCACGAGCGCGGGCCCGGGGTGGCCGGCCCTGGCGACGGTGCAGCGGCCGGACACGGCGTCGTAGATCGCGTACAGGCAGGTGGCGCCGGTGATCGAGCCGCCGCCCGACTCCTCGTCCTGGTCCATCCTGACCACCAGTTCGTCCAGGTGGCCGAGGAGTTCGTCGGGTGCCAGCTCGAGCGTGGAGAAGTTGAGGACCGTCGTGCGCAGCCGGCCCATGGTGGCCGCCGCGTGCAGCCCGTGCCCGACGACGTCGCCGACGACGAGTGCGACCCGGGCTCCGGAGAGCGGGATCACGTCGAACCAGTCGCCGCCCACGCCCGCCTGCGCCGGCAGATAGCGGTAGGCGACGTCCAGGGCGTTCTGCTCGGGCAGGCCGCGCGGGAGGAGACTGCGCTGAAGGGTGACCGCCATCTGGTGCTCGCGGGTGTAGCGGCGGGCGTTGTCGACGCTGACCGCGGCGCGGGCCACCAGTTCCTCGGCGAAGGAGAGGTCGTCCAGGTCGAAGGGGTCCCCATTGTGCGCGCGCCAGAAGTTGGCGATGCCCAGGATGACGCCGCGGGCCCGCAACGGGACGGAGAGCAGTGAGTGGTAGCCGTGGTCCAGGAGGCCGTCGGCCTGTTCCGGTTCCGTCTCGCGCCACTGCTGGGAGGCGGCCAGGTCGGAGACGATCCGGGTGTGCCCGGCGCCGGTGCCCAGGCCGTCGGCGGTGGTCGGCCGGTAGCCGATGACGTGTCCGGCCGGGTGCAGGGGGTGGCCCTCGGCGGCGCTGCGGACGGCGGTGCGGCGGAGCTCCAGGGTGTCGCCGGCGGGCGGTCTCGGCTCCCCGCCGCGCAGGACGGCGTCGGCCAGGTCGACCGTCACGCTGTCGGCGAATCCGGGGGCGGCGACGTCCGCGAGCTCCTGGGCGGTGGTGGTGACGTCGAGGGTGGTCCCGATCAGCGCGCCCGCCCGGTAGAGGAGCGTCAGCCGTTCCCGTACGGTCTCGGCCCGGCCGGTGAGGGCCCGCAGTTCGGTGGTGTCGCGGAGGGTGGCGACCATGCCGGGCTGGCCGCCGCGCTCCTCGGTGGGGCGGAGGTTGACGGCGAGCAGCCGGTCCCCGGCGGGCCGCAGCTCGTCCGTGGCGACCTGCCCGGAGGCGAGCAGTTCCGCGGTGCCGGGCGCGAGCCCGAGGTCGGTCACCGCGCGGCCCTCGGCGTCCGGCGGGAGGCCGAGCAGCCGCCGGGCCTCGTCGTTGGCGAGCAGCAGCCGGTGGTCGGCGCCGATGATGAGGACGCCCTCGCGCACGGCGTGCAGCACGGCGTCGTGGTGTTCGTACATCCGGGTCATCTCGGCCGGGCCGAGGCCGCGCGTCTGGCGGCTGAGCCGGCGGCTGACCAGGGCGGCGCCGGCCGTGGTGAGGACGAGGGCGGCGACCCCGGCGCCGACGGTGAGCGGGATGCTCGGGTACGCCAGCTTGTTCACGGCCTCGACCTTGATGCCCACCGCGACGAGCCCGGCGGCCGTTCCGTCCTTGCGCGGGACGGCCACCGCCGAGCTGACGGCCCTCCCCCGGCTCGCGGCGACGGTCCGGGTGACCGGCCCGTTCTCCAGGGCCTCCTTGTAGGGGCCGGGAACCTGCTTGCCGATGAGCGCGATGTCGGGGTGGGTGTAGCGGACGCCGTTGGTGCCGGCCACGACGACGTATTCGACGCCGGTGCTCTGCCGGATCTCCTCGGCGCGCGGCTGGAGGGCGGCCGTGGGGTCCTTGCTGTCGAGCGCCGCCGCCACGCCCGGGGCGTGCGCGAAGGTCTCCGCGACGCTCAGCGACTGGGCCCGCGCCGCGCTCATGCTGTCGCGCCGGCCCTGTACGACGAGGGCGACGACGGCGGCGGCGTCGAGCAGGACGACGATGCCGAGCATGAGGACGAAGAACTGCCCGGCGACGGTGCGGACGCTGAAGAGGGAGAGCAGACCGCGCCCCGGGGAGGACCGCCCGCGCGGTGGCTCGGTGGGCGCGGGAGCGTCACCGCCCGGGCGGCCGCCCTCATGTCGCCGCGGACGCCGGGCGGAGCGGTGAAACCTCGCCCGCAATCGACCTGTGCCACCCACATATCCAGGTTTAACACGGATCGTCCCAGGGCGATCGGCGTGCGGGACCGGTCCGCGTTCCCCGGCGGGCCGGGCCGGGCGCGATCGGGTGACGCGCGGGCGGCGGGCGCGTGCCCGGGCGGCGGGACCGCCGTCGTCGCCCGATGATCCGGAAATGGTGCCTGTATTCCTGACCAAGGCGGTCGAGCTGCTGCTCGGCCGGGAGAACCGCTCGCTCCATCTGAAGGCGGCGGGCTGGGCGACGGTGCTGCTCGCCCTGACCGTGCTGGCCGGCTCCTGGCTGGTGCTGGTTGCCGAGCGGCACGCCCCGCACGCCACGATCACCTCGTACCCGCGGGCGCTGTGGTGGTCGGTGGAGACCGCGACGACCGTCGGCTACGGGGACTTCTTCCCGGTGACGCTGTGGGGGCGGATCGTCGCCGTCGTCGTGATGGGCGTCGGCATCACGACGTACGGGATGGTCACGGCCGCGCTCGCGACCTGGTTCGTCGGGCATGAGCAGCGGCGCCGCCACCGGGCGGCCGCCGAGGCCGAGCACGCCGCGCGCCAGGTGCGGGACGAGACGGAGCGGCTGCTGCACGAGCGCTTCGACCGCATCGAGCGGCTGCTCGCCGATGCGGGGCGCAGGCCGCCGGGCTGAACGGCGGGAAGTCACGCGGAGACCACCCGGCCGTGTATGAACGGCCCGGTGCCGGACACCGGCATTTTTGATCACCCTCCCCGGGGCCCGGGAAACCGGCAGGATGGCGGTGTACAGGGTCGTCGTCCCCGGGCGGCGGCGCCGGACCGAGGAGGGAGCCCCATGCGGGAGACGCGTGCAGAGCAGTCGCCGCCGGACGAGGAGACCGCTCACGGCGCGGCCGAGGAGGCGCAGGTCATCGTGGTCGGTGCGGGGCCGGCCGGTTCGTCCGCCGCCTACCACCTCGCGAGGGCCGGGGTCGATGTGCTGCTCCTGGAGAAGTCCCGCTTCCCCCGCGAGAAGGTCTGCGGGGACGGCCTGACCCCGCGCGCGGTGCACCAGCTGATCCGCATGGGCGTCGACATCCAGGCCCCCGGCTGGACCCGGTCGCGCGGGATGCGCTGGGTGGCCGGTCCCCGGCAGGTGGAGATCGACTGGCCGGCGCTGGGCGGCTTCCCGGACTTCGGGCTCACCCGCAGCCGGCACGACTTCGACGACATCCTGGCCCGGCACGCCGTCGCGGCCGGTGCCCGGCTGCGTACCGGGGTGAAGGTGAAGGAGCCGGTGACCGACCGGGCGGGCCGGATCACCGGGGTGACGGCGGTGTCCGGGGCGGGCACGGTGGTGCACCGGGCGCCCGTCGTGATCGCCGCCGACGGCGCCTCGGCCCGGATCGCACTCGCCATGGGTCTTGAGCGGGACGCCAAGCGGCAGATCGCCACGGCCGCCCGGCGCTACTACCGCAGCCCGGAGCGTTCCCGGGAGGACTTCCTGGAGCTGTGGGCCGACCTCCGCTTCCCGAGGAGCGACGCCTATCTGCCCGGGTACGGCTGGATCTTCCCCATGGGGGACGGCCGGGTGAACGTCGGTCTGGGCGCGCTCCCCCACCGCCGGCACGGCAGCGCGGACCTGCGGGCCACGCTGGACCGGTGGCTCGCCCGTACGCCCGAGGAGTGGGGGCTGCGGGAGGAGAACGCCGAGGGGCCCGTGCGCAGCGCCGCCCTGCCGCTGGGCTTCAACCGCCACCCGCTGTACACCCGGGGGTTCCTGCTCGTCGGTGACTCCGGGGGCATGGTCAGCCCGTGGAACGGCGAGGGCATCGGGCAGGCGATGGAGGCGGGCGAGGTCGCCGCCGAGACGACGGCCCTCGCACTGGCGTTGCCACCGGGGCCGAGGCGGGAACGGGCACTGCGCCACTACCCGGCCGAGATGAACCGGCGCTGGGGCCGCTACTACCGGCTCGGTAACACGGCCGCCGATCTGATCTTCAGCCGATCGGGCTTCCAGCCGGTGCTGAACCGGTACGTGATGGGCTCGCCGGCCCTGCTCAACACCCTGGCCCGGCTGCTCACCAACCTCACGGAGCATCCCTCGCGCGACGCGATCGACCATGTCCTGAACACGGCGGTCCGCCTGGTCCCCGCGCCGGGCGTCCGGCGCCGCTGATCCGGGACGTGCTCATCGCTCGCCGGTGGACACCCTGCACACCAGATGTGAGAACCGAAGGCAATCCATGCACAAGCAAGAGACCGAAGAGGCGAGCCGAGGAGCGGGCGCGCGTCCGGAAGCCTGGCTGCGCCGCTACCACGCCCCGGACGCCCGCGCCGAGCTGGTGTGTTTCCCGCACGCGGGCGGCGCCGCCGGGTTCTGGCGCCCGCTGTCCGACGCCGTCCGGCACGCGCTGGGCGTGCGCGCCGTGCAGTACCCGGGCCGGCAGGACCGCTACCGCGAGGCGCCCGTCGACGATCTGCACCGGCTCGCCGACCTGATCGCCGAGGCCCTGGCGGCCGGCCCCGCGCCGGCCGGGCCGCGCGTCCTCCTCGGGCACAGCATGGGCGCCTCGCTCGCCCACGAGGTGGCGCTGCGGCTGTCCGGCGTACCGGGCCACGGGGCGGCGGCGCTGATCGTGTCCGGCCGGCGGGCGCCCTCGCGCCTCGGCTCCGGCTGGCCGGAGACGGATGAGGCGCTGCTCGCGCGGGTCCGCGAGCTCGGCGGCACGGACCCGGCCGTGCTGGCCGATCCGGAACTGCTCGACATGATCCTGCCGGCGCTGCGCGCCGATTACGCGGCCGTCGCGGGGTATGTGCCGGGCGGCGGTCTCCTGACGTGCCCGGTCGTCGCCCTCACCGGGGACGGGGATCCGGAGGTGGCGCCGGAGGACGTGGCGCCGTGGCGCGAGACGACCACGGGCCCGTTCGCGATGCGGGTCCTCGCGGGCGGGCACTTCTTCCTGAACGACCATCTGCCGGCCGTCGCGGAGCTGGCCGTGTCCCTGGCCGCCGCTCCGGCGCACGGGCGGCTCAGCCGCTGACCCGGCCCGAAGCCCCCGACGCCGCCCCCGGCGCGCCGGGGGCTTCCTTGCCGGTGCCGAAGGCGCGCAGAAAGGTGTCGACGCCCGCCGTGACGACCTCGGCGACTTCCGCCGGGTCGAGCGGGCGGGTGCCGAGCGCGCTCATCACCGGCAGCTCGTCGTAGACCAGCGCGATGAACTGGTTGGCCGCCCTGACCGGGTCCTCGACCCGCAGGTGCCCGGCGTTGGCCAGCCGGGCGAGGCGGCCCGCCAGCGCCTCGGTGAACTGGTTGGGCCCGCTGGCCCGTACCGCGTCGAAGAGGTCCGGGAAGCGCACGGACTCCGCGTACAACAGCCGGCGCACGGCCTCGGACTGCTCGTCGCAGTAGCAGTCGACCAGCTTGGTGGCCAGGTCCTCCAGCGCGGGGCGCAACCGCTCCGGGTCAGTGGGGAAGTCGGTGAGGACGTCCAGGGTCTTGGCGTTGGACCGGGCGGCCGTCTCCGTCAGGACGTACCGGAAGAGCCTTTCCTTCGAGCCCAGGTGGTTGTAGATCGTCGGCTTGGAGACCCCGGCCTCCGCGGCGATCACGTCCAGGCTCGCCTGCGCGTATCCGACCTGGGCGAAGACCCGCAGGGCCGCCTCCACGATCGCCCGGCGTTTGTCGAGGCGCCCGCGGTCCGCCGGGCGCCCGTCCGTCTCTTCGTTCTCGCCAACGCTCATGCGCCCATGCTACGGTGCCGGCCACCTGATTTAACTACCCAGTTAAATTTTCTGACTGGGATGGTTCAAAGGAGTTGCCATGCATGTAAGGAAAGCGGTGGGGAACGGGCCCGCCCGCCTCGATGCCGCTCTGCTGACGCTGGTCGGCGTCATGGTGCTCGGCGGGATGATGTCGTATCTGGACGCGACGATCGTCAACGTCGGGATCAGCACCCTGGGCGGCGAGTTCCACGCGACGTTGGCCACCATCGAGTGGGTCACCACCGGCTATCTGCTCGCGGTCGCCCTGGCGATTCCGCTGGCGGGCTGGGCCGTGGTCCGGTTCGGTGCCAAGCGCGTGTGGCTGCTCGGCCTCTCGGTGTTCCTGATCGGCTCGACCCTCTGCGCCTTCGCCCGGAACGCGGAGAGCCTGATCGCCTTCCGCGTCGTCCAGGGCTTCGGCGGCGGCATGGTCGACCCGATCATGATGACGGTCGTCGCGGGCGCCGCGGGGCCCGCCAGGATCGGCCGGGTCATGGGCCTGGTCTCCGTACCGATCACGCTGGGCCCGGTGATCGGCCCCGTGGTCGGCGGGCTACTGCTGGACAACTTCTCCTGGCAGTGGATGTTCCTGGTCAACATCCCCTTCGCGCTGGCCGCGATCGTGCTGGCCATCCGGGTGCTGCCGGCCGACCCGCCGCCGGGCGGCGACCCCGTGCCGTTCGACGCGCTGGGCGTGGCGCTGCTCTCCCCCGGCTTCGCCGCCCTTGTGTTCGCGCTGTCCCAGGCGGGGGGCAACGGCTTCGGAAGTACGAAGGTGATCATCGGGCTCGCGGTGGGCGTCGCCCTGTTCGTCGCGTACGGCGTGCACGCGCTGCGCACCTCGGTCACGCCGCTGCTGGACCTCCGGCTGTTCGGCGGCAAGGGCTTCAGCGCGAGCGTGACCACCATGTTCCTGCTCGGCGGCGGTCTGTTCTCGCTGCTCTTCCTGCTGCCGCTCTACTACCAGCAGGTCCGCGGCCACAGCGTCCTGGAGTCCGGGCTGCTGCTCGCCCCGCTGGGCCTCGGCACCCTGATCGGGATGCCGATCGCGGGCAGCCTCGCCGACAAGGTGGGTGCCCGCCGGCTGGTGCCCACCGGTGCGCTGCTGATAGGCGCCGGTGCGCTGGTCTTCACCGGCTCGGACTCCGGTACGCCCCAGGCCGCCCTGACCGCCGCGCAGTTCGCCGCCGGCTTCGGCATGGGCCTGGTGGGTGCGCCCACGATGGGCTCGGTCTACAAGACGGTCCCGGGCGAGTCGGTCGCCGGTGCCACGGGCGCGGTCTTCATCCTCAACCAGATCGGCGCCTCGCTCGGCATCGCCGTCGTCGCCCTGATCCTCCAGGGCGGCGGCTCCCACGCGACCCCCACCGCCGACTCCTTCTCCCACGCGTTCCGGTGGCCGGTCGCGGCGGCCGTGGTGGTCTTCGCCGCGGGGCTGCTGCTGCCGGGCAGGCCCGAGGCCGGACCGGCCGCCGGCGAAGCGCCGGTGGAGACGTCCGCCGGCCCGAAGCCCGTCACCGGTCGCACCTGAGTCCCGCGGTCGCCCGCGGCTCCTCGCCGACCCGCGTATTCGCCCCCTCCGGAGGTATCCATGAGCCGTCGCCCCGGCCCCGCGCGTCGAGGAGTTCGGAACACCTGGCCGCTTTGCGGCGGGGGCGGCGCGGTGGCGGGTCCGGGCGCGGCTGCCGCAGGCATGCTCAGGCGCTCACCCACCGTCCTCCCCGGTCCACCGGGCCGCGAGGAGCAGGGCGATGTCGTCGGGCCGGTCCGCGGCCTGGCGGGCGCGGCGGATGACGTGGTCGGCGGTGTCGGCGAGCGGGGCGGCGCCCAGACCCGCGAGGGTGGAGCGCAGCCGCTCGACCCCGACGTCGATGTCGGTGCCCGCCTGCTCGACCAGGCCGTCGGTGTACAGGGCGAGCGTGGCGCCGGGGTCGAGGTGCAGTTCGGTGACGGGGTAGACGGCCTCGGCGTCGATGCCCAGGACGATGCCGCCGGGGAGCTCCATGACCTCGGCGGTGCCGTCGGGCCGGCGCAGGACGGGCTGGGGGTGCCCGGCGCGCACGGCGTGCGTCCGGCCGGTGGCCGGATCGGTCACGATGTAGCAGCAGCTCGCGAACTGGCCGGTGTCCAGGTCGATGAGCAGGCGGTTGGTGCCGCTCATGACCTCCTGGGGGTCGTGGCCGCTGAGCGCGAAGGCCCGTACGGCGCTGCGGAGCTGGCCCATGGTCGCGGCGGCGGCCACGCCGTGCCCCTGCACGTCCCCGATGACGAGGGCGAGGCGGCCGTGGGTCTCGATCACGTCGTACCAGTCGCCGCCGACGTCCATGCCCTGGGTGCCGGCGAGGTAGCGGCCCTGGGTGTCGATGCCGCGGACGGCGGGCAGCCGGTGCGGCAGCAGGGCGTCCTGGAGGCCGCGGGCGAGGGCGGCCTCGGTGTCGTAGCGCTGGGCCCGCTGCAGGGCCTGGGCGATGAGTCCGGCCAGGGCGGTCAGGACCGTACGCTCCTCCGGGCTGAAGCCGCGCGGCTGGTCGAAGCCGAGGATGCAGGAGCCGACGAGCCGCCCGGAGGCGATGAGCGGGAGGAAGGCGCGGGCGCCGACGTCCGTGTCCATGGGGATGCCCGGGTAGGCGGCGGCCAGGCGCTGCATCGACTCGAAGAAGATGGGGCGCCCGGTGGTGAGCGTCTCCACGCCGGGGATGCGGGCGTCCAGGCCGACCGCGTCGAACCGGTCGAGGAAGCCGTGCGGGAAGCCGGTCTCCCACTCCAGGTAGAGGTGGCCCTCCTTGAGCAGATAGATCGCCAGTTGCCGGCCGCCGAAGGCCGGAAGCAGCTCATCGGTGACCACGCGGGAGACCTGGCGGGCGGTGACGGCCTCGGTGAGCGCGATGGCGAGGGCGACCGGCCGGTAGAGGGCGGCGGACCGGTCGGCCGGCGAGCCGAGCCCCAGTCCGGGCGTGACGACGGAGTCCGGGGCGTAGGCGGGCTTCTCGGCGGGCGTGAGGACGGCGGTCAGGCCGTCGTGTCCCGGGTACAGGGAGACGGAGAGCCAGGGGGGCGGGTCGCGGCGGGCGAGGAAGTGGACCGGCGCGTCGGAGATCATCGCGGCCCGGTAGTGGTCCTCGTACGCCGGGTTCGCGAACCAGGGCAGCACCTCCCAGAGCACCCGGCCGACCAGGGCGGCACGGGGCCGGCCGAGCATCTCCTCGGCGAGCGGGTTGACGTAGGTGATCCGGCCGAAGCGGTCGAGCGAGAAGATGCCGCGCGGCAGCCGGTCGGCGGCCTCGGCGACGACCGGGCCGATGCCCAGGTCCACCAGGAAGCCGGTCAGGTGCCCGCCCGGCCCCTCGTCGTCCCGCCGGCGCCCGGAGACCTCCAGCAGATGGGAGCGCCCGTCCGGGCCGCGCAGCCGCATCCGGCGCACGACGGGGCCGCCGGAGCCCGCCGCCTGCCGGGCCAGCGCCCAGAGGCCGTAGACGTCCTCCGGTGCGAGCCGGGCGGCCAGGGCCTCGATGGTGCCGGCGAAGCGCCCGGCTCCGGTGCCGAGGATCGCGGAGAGGTCGTCGTCCGCCTCGACGGCACCGGTGGCGAGGTTCCAGTCGAAGCGGCCGATGCGCACGGGCGGCGACGTCCTGGCGGGCAGCTGTACGGGGAGCGGCTCGCCCTCCCACTCCGGCCGGGTGCCCGCCTCCGCGAGGGCGGCCAGTTCGGTGCCCAGGCCGTGGGCGATGCGCTGGAGCCGGTCCCGGTCGGCGGCGGGCACCGGGTCGTCGCCGGTCGCGGCGCGCAGGACCACGAGGACGCCGACCGGTTCGCGGCGGCGCGCCACCGGCACGTACAGGGAGCCGAAGGGGAACGGCAGTCCGGCCATCAGCTGCGGGAAGCGCCGCATGGCGTCCTCCGCGTCGGCGAGGTAGACCGGGCTGCCGGTGCGGAACGCCTCGGCGACCGGGAACGGCCGGTTCACGTGCATCCGCCACCAGGGGCGGAACAGGGGGCCGGGGAGCCCGGCGAGGACGGCCAGCCTGAGCAGGCCGGGGGTGCGCGAGGGGAGGTAGACCCCGCCGGCTTGGCCGCCGACCGCCTCGATGGCGTGCACGACGGACTGGGCGAGCACCAGGGACAGGTCGCCCGGCGCCCGGCCGTTCTCCGGTCCTGCGGGCGGGCCGTCGCTCGGGCCGAACGGCATCCGCCCGGCCGCGCCGTGCCAGGTCACACAGCCAGGATGCGCCCGGGCGGGCGGTGCGGCACGTCGGAGGCGCCCCCGGCACGGGCGGCCGAGGGGGCACGACGCGCAGGAGCGGTGGACGCCACGGCTGTGGCGTCCACCGCTCCCTCACAGCCCGCGCGAGCGCTCCCTCACGGCCCGTGCGAGCGCTTACCGGCCCTCGTCCGGCGGTCGGTCACCGAACTGGTCATTGAGCTTCTGCTGGGCCGAGTCGACCTGACCGCCGTACTTGCCGCCGGTCTTCTTGTCGACGTAGTCGCCGCCCTTCTCGACTCCCTGGCGGGCCTGGTCCGGATGCCCCTTGATCATGCCCTTGATCTTGTCGAGCATGCTCATGACTGACCTCCTAGAGACGCTGACCGTTCCAGCATCCACGCCCCGCCGTGCCCTCGCATTCCGGGACGGGCGGGTACGGGCGGTCCTACTCGTCGATCGCCTCGCCGAGGTGGGCGTGCGTCCGGGGCGCGCCGAGCGATCCGCCGTCGAAGGTCCACGATCCGGTGGCGGTCACGCCTCCCTGGCCAGCGGGCAGCACCCACACGACCCCGTTGAACACGTCCTCGCCGGGGGCGGCGGCCAGCAGGCCGAACCGTCCGTCGCCGTCGGGGTCGATCAGGCGCACCTGGCCGCCCCAGTGGTCGTTGGTCTCGGGCACACCGAGCACTTCCCCGGAGTCCTGGTCCCAGGAGCGGACCCCGGACACCGTCAGACCGCCGGCCGCGCCGCGCAGCACCCACACGGCTCCCGCGTCGCCCCGGGACAGGTCCGGGTCCGGCGCGCCGATGTCCTCCAGCGGGGCGCCGATGGCCACGTCCGCGTAACCGTCGCCGTCGGTGTCGGCCACCGACAGGTCGCTGCCCCAGCCGTCGCCCTGCTCGGAGACGCCGGGCACGCCCGGGGAGTCCTGCGTCCACCAGACGGGTTCGGTGCCGGGTCCGGCGGCGCCGACGACGGGGCCGTCGCCGGCGCTGCCGTAGTAGACGCCGACCACACCGCCGTCCAGGGCGCCCCCGCCGGTGGTGTCGGGGCGGCTCGGCGTCCCGGTGACGAGGTCGTCGTAGCCGTCGCCGTTGATGTCACCGGAGGCGACGACGGGGCCGCCGCGGAGGGAGCGCTCGAAGCGGAGCCCCTGGACCTGTCCGGAGAAGCAGGCGGACCAGCCCTCCCCCGGGTTCGTGCCCGTGGTCGTCCCGGAGACGACGAGGTCGGCCAGGCCGTTGCCGTCGTAGTCGCCCGTGGTCAGCGACTTCGGGTCGATCTCGTGTCCGGGTTCGGCCGGGATCACGTTCTCGCGCTGGGCGGGCGCGAGAGGCGCGGCGTCCTTCTTCAGCAGGGCGGGTTCGTAGCGGAAGAGGATGAGGTCGTACCGGTCGGTGACGGCCAGTTCGTCGCCGGGGACGTCGGGGCTGAAGTGGGCCGCCGCGAGCGCGCTGCCGAATCTCGCCGACGCGCGGGGCTCGGCGGCCTGGAGCCAGTCGCTGTCGGCCCCGGTGAGCCCCTGCGGCGACCCCCACAGCACGACGGCACCCCCCGCGTCGCCCACGGGCTCGATGTCCTCGCCCGGGACGCCGACGACCGCGTCGTCGTAGCCGTCGCCGTTCAGGTCACCGGTGGCGACGGACTGGCCGAAGGCGTCGCCCGTCTCGGCGGCGCCCCGCACCCCGGCGGTGTTCTGGCTGAAGACGGCGGAGGGGCTGGTGCCCAGGCCGCTGCGGGAGCCGTACTGGACGGTGACGAACCCTGCGCCCTGCTTGCTGTCGATCGTGGCCCCCGGCGCGCCGATGAGCACGTCGTCGTAGCCGTCGCCGTTGAAGTCGGTGTTGCGGTCCTTCGCCTGCGTGGCGCCGGGCGCGGACGGGCCGGCATAGGCGGAGGGCGCGGCGATGGCCGCGCCCGTCAGCAGGAGGATCGAGGCCGCGAGAACGGCGGCCGGACGGTGCGTACGCACAAGTGGCTCCTTGGATCAAGGATGGCCGGGCGGATCCGGGGGGTGCCGGGAAGAGCCCGCTGTCTTCCTGGACGCCCTGTTCGACACCTCTTGTGGCCCAAGGGTTGTACGGATTTCTCGCAACAAGAGCGGTACAGCACGTGAAAGGGGTGGAAAGAAGCGCTTCCGCTTCTTTCCACCCCTGCTCACGGCCCTGCCCCGAGCCCGGGGCGGGTGTGTATCAGTACGCGCCGAAGACGTTGTCCATCGAGCCGTACGTGGCGGCGGCGTAGTTGCACGCGGCCGTGATGTTGGCGACCGGGTCGTAGATGTCCATCGACGTACCGGGCACGTGGTAGGCGTCGAAGGTGGGCTGGATCACCTGGAGCAGGCCCTTGGAGGGCGTGCCGTTGACGGCGTTGACGTCCCAGTTGTTGATCGCCATCGGGTTGCCCGAGGACTCGCGCATGATGTTGCGGTAGATGCCGTCGTAGCTGCCGGGGATGCCCTGCTGCGCCATGATGGCCAGGGATTCCTTGATCCAGCCGTCGAGGTCGTCGGTGTACGCGACGGCCGTCTGGGTCTCGGCGGGCTTCTCGGCGGCGACCGGGACGACGGTGCGCTCGGAGCGGTCGGCGCGGTCGGCGCTCTCCGCCCGGGGGGCGGTGTCGCCGTTCTTCTCGGCGGTCTCCGCCTTGAATACGCTCTTCTCCGCGGCCTTCGGGGCGGCGGCCTCGGACTTGGCGCCGATGGAGAGCTTCAGACCCGGGTGAATGAGGTCGGGGTTGCTGCCGACAGCACTGCGGTTGTCCTTGTACAGCCGCTCCCAGCCGCCACTGAGGGAATACCCCTGGGCGATCTTGTAAAGCGAATCGCCGGACACCACGGAATAGGTGGTGGGGGCGGCCTTGCGCACGGCAATTTCCTTGCCGGCGACGGAAGTCGGGGCCGCTGCCTTTTCGGCGACGACGCTCTTGGCGGGGGCGGCGGAGGCCGATCCGGCCGCGATCAGGGGGAGCGCGAGAACGGCTCCGCCCGCGCTGACGGCGATGAAACCGCGGGTCAGGGACGCGGACTTGGCACGACGGTGCTTACCCGGGATGGGCATGGCGTATTTCCTCTCCGTCGCCTGCGAGGTGAGCTGTCGGGTTCGGACTGGAGATGTCCGGTCGCGCATGGCGACTTCACCCCTAGCCGCTCCGGATTCCGGACCGGCGGCAAACCTGGGTCCCCCGCTCCTGCCGTACGTGAGTGGTCGGGTTACCGGACGGCGGCAGGATTCGGCGTTCCATCCGGATTGATGACGGGACCGTAAGCGAGAAACGACGGCCGGAACAAGCCCGGAATTGCTGATCACAATTGTTTTGCAAGATCAATCAAAGGAAATGCTCATGATCGCCCGCGCCGAGGGAAGGCAAATTTCTTGGCACGACTGGGAACCGGGAGATCGGATTGCGCGTCAGAAACGGCCGACGTGACGCTGCCCACTGAAATCAGAATGTGCGCATGCGTCCGTTTTGAGTGCATCTGACAGCATCAAATCCACCCTAAACGCCCTCAATTGACTTCTTGCCCTTACAGGACAAAAGGGGCATCGCGCAGCGTGCGGGCGGGTCGTGACGCCGGTTCCGACCCCCTGGCTCGCGTGATCACTCTATGGTTAGGCTTACCTAAGTGTTGCCGTCCCCGTTCGCCGTCACAGGGAGACCCCAGGACCATGGCGCCGCATTCCGCCCCTTCTTCCCGTCGTCCCCCCGTCCCCGCCCCCGCCGACCGGGAACTCACCGGCCGGCTGGCCCTCGTGACGGGAGCCGGACGCGGCATAGGCGAGGCGGTCGTGCGGGCCCTCGTCGCACGCGGCTGCCGGGTCCTGGCGACCGACGCGGCCCCGGAGGGCGTCGACGCCCTCGCCCGGGAGTACGAAGGGAGCGTCGTCGCCCGGGCGCTGGACGTCACGGACGCCGCGGCCGTCGAGGCCCTGGTCGCCGAGGCCGAGGACACGCTCGGCGCCCTCGACATCGCGGTCAACGTGGCCGGGATACTGCGGTGTTCACCCGTCACCGAGCTGACCGACGAGGACTGGCGGGCGACGTTCGCCGTCAACACCGACGGGGTGTTCCACGTCTCGCGGTCCGCCGCCCGCCGGATGGCGGACCGGGGCGCGGGCAGCATCGTCACCGTCGCGTCCAACGCCGCCGGCATCCCCCGCACGACCATGGCGGCGTACGCCGCGTCGAAGGCCGCGGCCGTCATGTTCACCAAGTGCCTCGGTCTGGAACTGGCTCCCCGGGGCGTCCGCTGCAACACCGTCTCGCCCGGCTCCACGCTCACCGACATGCAGCGCGGGATGTGGCCCTCCGATGAGGCCCACGACGAAGGCCCCGCCGCTCAGCGCGTCATAGCCGGGGACCTGGCGAGCTACCGCACGGGCATCCCGCTCGGCCGGATCGCCGAACCGGCCGACATCGCCGAGGCGGTCGCCTTCCTGGTGTCCGACCGGGCCCGCCACATCACCCTGCACGACCTGTACGTCGACGGCGGCGCCACCCTGCGCGCCTGACCCGTCCGCCCGGCGCCCCGAAAACGGCCCTCCCCCTGGAGACCTGGAACGATGACTGCCTCACCGTACGAAGACGCCCCGACCTGGCCCGCCGAGTTCGCCGCCCGCTACCGCGCGGCCGGGCACTGGCGCGGCGAGACCTTCACCGGCATGCTGCGCGAGCGGGCCGAGGCCCATGGCGACCGGGTCGCGCTGATCGACCCCGCGCCCGAGCGCCGCGCCTGGACGTACCGGGAGCTGGACGAGCGCGCGGCCCGGCTGGCGGCCGGCTTCCGGGCGCGCGGTATAGCCAAGGGCGACCGGGTCGTCGTCCAACTGCCCAACATCGCCGAGTTCGCGGAGGTCGTCTTCGCCCTCTTCCGGATCGGCGCGCTCCCCGTGTACGCGCTGCCCGCCCACCGTCAGACGGAGATCGGCTACTTCTGCTCCTTCGCCGAGGCCGTCGCCTACGTCATCCCGGACCGGCACGCCGGCTTCGACCACCGGGCGCTGGCCACCGCCGTACGGGAGCAGGCGCCCACCCTGAAGCACGTGTTCGTCGTCGGCGACCCGGGCGAGCACACCGCCCTGTCCGACGTGCCGTGCGAAGCGGCCCGGGAGCCGGACATCGGGCCCGAGCCGCACGACCTGGCATTCCTCCAGCTGTCGGGCGGGACCACAGGGGTCCCCAAGCTCATCCCCCGTACGCACGACGACTACATCTACTCGCTGCGCGGCTCCAACGAGATCTGCGGCGTCGACGCGGACACCCGCTTCCTCGTGGTTCTGCCCGCCGCGCACAACTTCCCGATGAGCTCGCCCGGCTGGCTCGGCACGCTGTACGCGGGCGGCACGGTCGTCCTGTGCCCGCGCCCCGATCCGGCCACGGCGTTCCCGCTCATCGAGCGGGAACGCGTCACGATGACGGGCATGGTCCCGCCGCTCGCCCTGGTGTGGACGGACGCGGCCGCTTCGGCGGAGCAGGACCTGTCGAGCCTCGATCTCATCCTCGTGGGCGGCGCCAAGTACAGCGAGACGGCGGCCCGGCGCCTGGAACCGGCGCTCGGCTGCCGGCTGATGCAGGTCTTCGGGATGGCCGAGGGACTCGTCAACTACACCCGGCTGGACGACGACTACGAGACCGTCGTCAGCACCCAGGGCCGGCCGATCTCCGAGGACGACGAGGTCCGCATCGTGGACGACGCCGGACAGGACGTTCCCGACGGGCAGTTCGGGCATCTGCTGGCCCGGGGGCCGTACACGATCCGGGGCTACTGGCGCGCCCCCGAGCACAACAGGAGCGCGTTCACCGCGGACGGGTTCTACCGCACGGGTGACATCGTGCGCCGCACTCCGAGCGGCCATCTCGTCGTGGAGGGGCGGGCGAAGGACCAGATCAACCGCGGCGGCGAGAAGGTCGCGCCCGAGGAGATCGAGAACATCATCCTCGCCCATCCGTCGGTGCACGACGTGTCGGTGGTCGGTGTGGCCGATCCGTATCTCGGTGAACGCACCCTGGCGTACGTGATTCTGCGCGAGGGCGCCGAACCGCTCGGGGCGCTCGCCGTGAAGCGGCATGTGCGCGAGCGCGGCATCGCCGCGTACAAGGTGCCCGACCTCGTGGAATTCGTGGACGTCTTCCCGCAGACGGGGATCGGCAAGGTCAGCAAGAAGGGCCTGCGCACCGGTGCGGCCCCCGCCTCCGCGTCAACTCCCCCCGCACAGAACTGAGTCCGCCCCGCGCGGCACCGAAAGGCTTCCCCATGGCACTTCCCGCCATCGCCCCCTATCCCCTGCCCGGCGCCGGTGAGCTCCCGGCGAACCGGGTCGGCTGGACCGTCGACCCGGCGCGCGCCGTGCTGCTCGTCCACGACCTCCAGAACCACTTCCTGCGCGCCTACCGCCCCGGCGAGGAGCCGCTGACCGGCATGCTCGCGAACACGGCCCGCGTGATCGAGGCGAGCCGCGGCGCCGGGATCCCGGTGGTGCACTCGGCGCAGCGCGGTGGCCAGAGCGCCGAGGAGCGCGGTCTCCAGCTGGACTTCTGGGGGCCGGGGATGGCGGACGACCCGGAAGCCCTGGCCGCACCGGACGAGGTGGCGCCCGCGCCGGGCGACACGGTCCTCACCAAGTGGAAGTACAGCGCATTCGTCCGCACCGAGCTGGAGTCCCTCATCCGCGACGGCGGCCGCGACCAGCTGGTGATCACCGGTGTGTACGCGCACATCGGCGTGCTGATGAGCGCCGCCGACGCGTGGATGCGCGACATCCAGGCGTTCGTGGTGGCCGACGCGGTCGCGGACTTCTCGCGCGAGGACCACGACATGGCGCTGCGCTGGGCGGCGGGCCGCTGCGCGGTCGTGACGACGACGGAGGAACTGCTGCAAGCCATCTGAGCGGGCAGGCATTCGAAATCCCCGGTCCGCAATTGCGGACCGGGGATTTTCTCACGTATATTGAGTGGTTCTGTGCGCCCATAGAGAAAGGCCCCGCAACGGGGGCCAACAAGAATCACCATATCCGCCAGGGAGCTGTTTTGTCAACTCGGGAAAGCGCCGAATTGCAGAAGGAGCAGGAATACATCGACCGGCTCCACCACCGTGTCGACGTCCTGCGTGGTGACGCCGCCGAGCACGTCCGGGCCGCCCTGACACCGGTCGGCACCGGCCAGCAGGCCCGGCTCGAACGCGATGTCCTGGTCGCCGAGCGCTCCGGTCTGCTCGCCGCTCTGAACGCGGTGGACGGCTCGCTCTGTTTCGGCCGTATCGATCTCACGGACGGAGTCGCGCACCATATCGGCCGTATCGGAATCCGCGAGGACGACAGCGAACACACGCCTTTGCTGATCGACTGGCGCGCCCCGGTCGCCCGCCCCTTCTATCTCGCCACGAACCACACCCCCATGGGTCTGCGCAGACGCCGCCACCTCACGACCGAGGGCCGCACGGTCACCGAGCTGCACGACGAGATCCTGGACGTCGGTGACCGGGAGCGCACCGGTTTCGAGGACCCGAGCGGCGACACGGTCCTGCTCGCCGCGGTGAACTCGGCGCGGACCGGACGCATGGCGGACATCGTGCGGACCATCCAGGCGGAGCAGGACCGCATCATCCGGGCTCCGCACCGGGGTGTCCTGGTGGTCGAGGGCGGACCCGGCACCGGAAAGACGGCCGTCGCCCTGCACCGGGCGGCGTTCCTGCTGTACGAGCAGCGGGAGCTGCTGGCCAAGCGGGCGGTGCTGATCGTGGGCCCGAACCCGGCCTTCCTCAGCTACATCGGCGAGGTGCTGCCCTCGCTCGGCGAGACCGGCGTCCTGCTCGCCACCCAGGCCGAGCTGTTCCCCGGCGTCTACGCCCGCTCCACGGACACGCCCCGGGCCGCGGCCGTGAAGGGCGGCGCGTCCATGGCCGAGGCGCTGGCGCTCGCTGTGCGGGACCGGCAGCTGCTGCCCGAGCCGGGCGCCCCGCTGATCGTCCCGCACGACGACGGCGACCTGATCCTGGACTGGGAGATCGCCTACGAGGCCCGGCAGGCGGCCCGGGACACCCGGCTGCCCCACAACCTCGCCCGGCCGCACTTCGCGTTCCGGATCATCGACGCGCTGACCGCCCAGCTCACCGAGCGCATCGGCGCCGACCCGTACGGCGGCCCGAACTTCCTGGGCCCGGACGACATCGCCCAGCTCGGCAAGGCGGTCGCCGTCAGCCAGGACGTGCACGCCGCCATCGACGAGCTGTGGCCGGCTCTCACCCCGGAGGGCTTCCTCGCCGACTACCTGGCCGAGCCGGTCCACCTGCCGGAGGCGGACGCGGCGGCCATCCGGCGGGCACCCGGCGAGGGCGGGTGGACCCCGGCCGACGTCCCGCTGCTGGACGAGGCGGCCGAACTGCTCGGGGCCGACGACAGTGCCGAGCGGGCGGCGGCCGAGGCGGAGCGCCAGGAGCGGATCGCGTACGCCCAGGGCGTCCTCGAACTGTCCCGGGGCTCGGAGTCCTTCGAGTTCGAGGACGAGGAGTCGGAGCTGCTCGCCGCACACGACATCATCGACGCGGAGCGGATGGCGGAGCGCCAGGAGGAGGCCGACCACCGCAGCGCGGCCGAGCGGGCCGCCGCCGACCGGACGTGGGCGTTCGGGCACATCATCGTGGACGAGGCGCAGGAGCTGTCGCCGATGGCGTGGCGGCTGCTGATGCGGCGGTCCCCGACCCGGTCGATGACGCTGGTGGGCGATCCGGCGCAGACCTCGGAGGAGGCCGGGGTCGGCTCGTGGCAGGACATTCTGGAGCCGTACGTGGGCGACCGGTACGAGCATGTGCGGCTCGGGGTCAACTACCGTACGCCCGCCGAGGTGATGGAGGTCGCGGCGAAGGTGCTGCGGGCCGAGGACCCGTCGTTCGAGCCGCCGGGGTCGGTGCGCTCCACGGGCGAGGTGCCGTGGGTGCGGGACGCCGGGGCGGACCTGGCGGGCGCGGTGGCGCGGGCTGTCCAGGAGCTGACGCCCGACGAGGGGCGCCTCGCGGTGATCGCGCCGCGCGAGCTGCACGAGGAGATCGCGGCACCGCTGGACGGGGTCGCGCCCGGCGGCGAGCCGGATCTGACCCGGACGGTGGTGCTGCTGGGGCCCCGGCAGGCCAAGGGCCTCGAATTCGACCACGTCCTGGTGGTGGAGCCGGGCCGGTTCGGGACGAGCGACCTGTACGTGGCGCTGACCCGTGCCACGCAGCGGCTGGGCATCCTGCACCGGGAGGCGCTTCCGGCGTCCCTGCGCTGACGGGCCCGGGTCAACCGGGTGCGCGGGCCGGGCTGTTGTACGAGGACAGCCCGGCCGGACGGGCGGATTCCGGGGAGCCTTGACACCCCGGACCGGCAGGAGGAGCATCCTCACGTCGTTGACAACGTTGTCGGGGCGACGTCGTTCCTCCGCGGTCACGGCGCCGGCCTCGCGCCGCGTTGACCGTCCGTCACATCAGAAGGGCAGGAACGGTGCCACAGACGCACAAACGTCGTACGCACACCGCGATCCGGGCCGTGGGCTCCGTCACGGCCGCCGCCATGGCCGTCGCGGGGCTCGCGGTCGCCACCACCCCCGCTTCGGCCGCGCCGGGCAGGGATCTCGTGAAGAACCCGGTGTCGTACGTCGATCCCCTCATCGGCACGTCCAACGCGGGCAACACCTACCCGGGTGCCGTGCAGCCGTTCGGCATGCTGGCGTGGAGCCCGCAGAATTCGAGGGGCAAGCAGGTCTCGACGCCCGCTCCCGGCGGCTACCAGTACGACGCGAAGAAGATCCGCGGCTTCAGCCTCACCCACCTCAACGGTGTGGGCTGCTCGGGCGCGAACGGCGACATCCCGATCATGCCGTACGTGGGCGACGTGGACTCCTCCCCCACCTCGGACACCACGGACGCGAAGTACGCCGGCGACTTCTCGCACGACGACGAGACGGCGAGCGCCGGGTACTACAAGGTCGGCCTGGCCAGTGGCGCCTCGGCGGCGCTGACCACGACGGCCAGGACGGGGTCGGGGAAGTTCGGCTTCCCGGCGGACAAGCCCGCCAGCATGCTCTTCCGCACCTCCAACTCGGAGACCGGCAGCACCGACGCCACCGTGCGGATCGACAAGGCCGCGCGGACGGTGACGGGTTCGGTCACGGCGGGCAACTTCTGCGGACCGCAGAGCGCCAACAACCGCAAGGACCTCTACACGCTGTACTTCACCGCCCACTTCGACAAGCCCTTCGCGAAGGTCGGCACCTGGAAGGACGGCACCCTCACCCCCGGCTCCACCTCCGCCTCCGGTGGTACGGGCTACAGCTCGTCCGGCAACGCCGTGGAGGGCAAGGGCTCCGGCGGGTACATCACCTTCGCGGACGGCACCACCGAGGCGCGCGCCAAGGTGGCCGTCTCATACGTGAGCGCCGCGAACGCCGAGGCCAACCTCCGTAAGGAGAACGGGCCCGGCAGGAGCTTCGACGCGGTGAGGCGGCAGGCCGCGGCCAACTGGGACAAGGCGCTGAAGGCCGTCGAGATCGGCGGCGGCACCGACACGCAGCGCACCGCGTTCTACACCGCGCTCTACCACTCCATGCTGGAGCCGACCCTCACCAGCGACGTGGACGGCCGCTACCTCGGCGCCGACCGCAAGCCGCACCGGCTGTCCAAGGGGCAGAAGGCGCAGTACGGCACCTTCTCCGGCTGGGACCAGTACCGGGCGCAGGTGCAGCTGATGGCGCTGCTCAACCCGCGGGCGGGCAGCGACTACGCGCAGTCCCTGTTCAACTACGCCAACCAGCGGGACGGGGAGTGGGACCGCTGGCTGCTGGAGAACGGCAAGACGAGCGTGATGTCGGGCGACCCCTCCGACGCGGCGCTGGCCGGGATCTACGCCTTCGGCGGCCGTGACTTCGACGTCAGGGGCGCGCTGAAGTCGCTGGTGAAGGCGGCGACCGTGCCGACCGCCAACGACTCCGACAGCTCCGGCTGCAACGTGGAGTGCGTGGGCCAGCGCCCCGCACTCGACAAGTACCTGGAGCTCGGCTACGTACCGGCGGACAACTGCCACTGCTGGGGCGGGGCGGCCGAGACGCTGGAGGACGCGGCGGCCGACTACGGTCTGTCCGAGCTGTCCCGGCGGCTGGGCAACAAGGGCGACGCCGAGAGGTTCCTGGACCGGTCGGGCAACTGGACGAACGTGTTCGACGCCAACGCCACCGAGCACGGCGGGTACATACGCGACCGGAAGTCCGACGGCAGCTGGGCGGGCACCTTCACGCCCGGCACCGGAGCCGGGTTCGTGGAGGGCACCAGCGCCCGGTACACCTGGATGGTCTACTCCGACGTGGCCGGTCTCGCCGGCGCGATGGGCGGCAACGAGCGCGCCACCGAGCGGCTCGACGCGTTCTTCCGTACGCCGGACGGGAAGTTCGACTTCTCGGCGAAGGACGACACGCGCTACGACCCGACGAACGAGCCCGACATCAACGCGCCCTACCTGTACAACTACTTCGGCGCCCCGTACAAGACGCAGGAGACGGTCCGCGCCGAGCTGGACCAGCTGTGGACCGACGGTCCCGGCGGGATTCCGGGCAACGACGACGCGGGGACCATGTCGTCCTGGTACGTCTTCTCGGCGCTCGGCGTGTATCCGCAGAACCCGAGCCGCGCCGATCTGACGCTGACCGCGCCGCTGTTCCCGCACGCGGTGGTGCACACCGGGCACGGCAAGAGGATCACCATCGAGGCGCCGGCCGCCTCGGCGGACCACACCTACATCCACGGGCTGAAGGTGAACGGGCGTACGTCCACGAAGACCTGGGTCGATGACTCGCTCGTGGAGCATGGCGGGCGGCTGGACTTCACGCTCGGCACGGCGCCCGACACCTCGTGGGGCAGCGCACCGGCCGACGCCCCGCCGTCCTTCCCCGGCGGCGGGCTGAAGTACTTCACGGGTGCGTCGCCCGACCAGCTCAAGGTCGAGCCCGGCGGTGAGGGCACGCAGACGGTCGTCAAGGTGCAGAGCCTGGAGACGAAGGCCACCACCGTGCACTGGAAGGCGGAGGCGCCGGACGGGGTCACCGTCACCCCGTCGGAGGGCGACTTCACGGTCCCGGCGAGCGGCGCGGCGCAGGCGAAGCTCACCGTGTCGGCGGGGAAGGACACCGCCGAGGGCTACTACACGGTCCCGGTGACGCTCACGTCCTCGTCGGGCACGGAGCTGCCGAAGACGTCGGCGGCGGTGACGGTCGCCGAGAGGAACGGCCTGCTGTGGAACCGCAACAGCACCGGGATCTCGGCGGACGACGCGAACCCGCAGGCCAACTTCGACGGTGAGGGCTGGAGTTACTCGGCCCAGGCGCTCGCGGCGGCCGGTGCGAAGCCGGGCGGCACGGTCTCCTCGGGCGGCTTCGACTTCAGCTGGCCGAAGGTGAACGCCGGTGACCCCGACAACATCGAGGTGGTCGGTACGAGCCCCCAGGTGCTGAACGTCTCCTCCGGGCAGGGCGACACGAAGCTGGCGTTCCTCGGCAGCGCGGCCGAGGGCAAGGCGTCGGGCACGGTGACGCTCACGTACACCGACGGCACCACGCAGCAGGCCGAGATCGGCTTCAGCGACTGGACGCTGGGCGGCGGCTCGCAGCAGCCGTCGTACGGGAACACGGTGGCGGTGCACACCGAGTACCGCGATGTGCAGGGCGGCGGAAAGGACCCGGTGGGCACCGAGGTCTTCACGACGGCGCCCATCGCGCTCCAGGCCGGGAAGCAGCTCGCGTCCGTGACGCTGCCGTCCGCCACGGACGGCGGGATCATCCACGTCTTCGCGGTGGCCACCGCCTGACGCCACCCGGGCAACAGCGAGGGCCGGCCCCCACGTCGGGGGCCGGCCCTTGCGGCGTCGTCAGACCAGGTCGAACCGGTCCAGGTTCATGACCTTGTCCCAGGCGGCGACGAAGTCGCGCACGAACTTCTCCTTGGCGTCGTCGCTCGCGTAGACCTCGGCGACGGCGCGCAGTTCGGAGTTCGAGCCGAAGACCAGGTCGGCGCGGGTGCCGGTCCAGCGGACCTCACCGGTGACGGCGTCGCGGCCCTCGAAGGCGCTCTGGTCGTCGGCCGTCGACTTCCACGTCGTGCCCATGTCGAGCAGGTTGACGAAGAAGTCGTTGGTCAGCGTGCCCGGCGCGTCGGTGAGCACACCGTGCGAGGTCTGCTGGTGGTTGGCGCCCAGGACGCGCAGACCGCCGACGAGGACCGTCATCTCGGGCGCGCTCAGGTTGAGCAGGTTCGCCCGGTCGAGCAGCAGGTACTCGGCGGGGAGCCGGTTGCCCTTGCCGAGGTAGTTGCGGAAGCCGTCCGCGACGGGCTCCAGCTCGACGAAGGACTCCACGTCGGTCTGGTCCTGCGAGGCGTCGACCCGGCCCGGGGTGAACGGCACCTCGATGTCCGTGCCTGCGTCCTTGGCCGCCTTCTCGACCCCGGCGGCGCCCGCGAGGACGATCAGGTCGGCGAGGGAGACCTGCTTGCCGCCCGTCTGCTCGGCGTTGAAGGACTCCTGGACGGACTGGAGCGTACGCAGGATGCCCGCGAGGCGGTCCGGGTCGTTGACCTCCCAGCCGCTCTGCGGTTCGAGGCGGATGCGCGCGCCGTTGGCGCCGCCGCGCTTGTCGCTGCCCCGGAAGGACGAGGCGGAGGCCCAGGCGGTGGAGACCAGGTCGGAGACGGACAGGCCGGAGGCGAGGACCTTCTCCTTGAGCGCGGCGATGTCGGCGGCGTCGATCAGCTCGTAGGTGCGCTCGGGCAGCGGGTCCTGCCAGATCAGCGTCTCCTGCGGGACCTCGGGGCCGAGGTAGCGGACGACCGGGCCCATGTCGCGGTGGGTCAGCTTGAACCAGGCGCGGGCGAAGGCGTCGGCGAACTCCTGCGGGTTCTCGTGGAAGCGCCGCGAGATCTGCTCGTACGCCGGGTCGAAGCGCAGCGACAGGTCGGTGGTGAGCATGGTCGGGGCGTGGCTCTTCGACGGGTCGTGCGCGTCGGGCACGGTGCCCGCGCCGGCGCCGTCCTTCGGCCGCCACTGGTGGGCGCCTGCGGGGCTCTTGAACAGCTCCCACTCGTAGCCGAAGAGGATGTTGAAGAAGCTGTTGTCCCAGGTGGTGGGGGTGTCCGTCCAGATGCCTTCGAGGCCGCTGGTGATGGTGTCGCCGCCCTTGCCGGTGCCGTACGAGCTCTCCCAGCCGAGGCCCTGGCGCTCCATCGGGGCCGCCTCGGGGTCGGGGCCGACGTGGTCGGCGGGACCGGCTCCGTGCGTCTTGCCGAAGGTGTGGCCGCCGGCGATCAGGGCGACGGTCTCCTCGTCGTTCATCGCCATGCGGCGGAACGTCTCGCGGATGTCGCGCGCCGCGGCGATCGGGTCCGGGTTGCCGTTGGGGCCCTCCGGGTTGACGTAGATGAGTCCCATCTGCACGGCGCCGAGCGGGTTCTCCAGCTCGCGGTCCCCGGTGTAGCGCTCGTCGCCGAGCCAGGTGGTCTCGGGGCCCCAGTACACGTCCTCGTCGGGCTCCCAGACGTCCGCGCGGCCGCCGCCGTAGCCGAAGGTCTTCAGGCCCATGGTCTCCAGGGCGACGTTCCCGGTGAGGACGAGCAGGTCGGCCCAAGAGAGGTTCTTGCCGTACTTCTTCTTGACCGGCCACAGCAGGCGCCGCGCCTTGTCGAGGCTCGCGTTGTCCGGCCAGCTGTTGAGGGGGGCGAAGCGCTGCTGGCCGGAGCCCGCGCCGCCGCGGCCGTCACTGATGCGGTACGTGCCGGCGCTGTGCCAGGCCATCCGGACCATGAAGGGGCCGTAGTTGCCGAAGTCGGCGGGCCACCAGTCCTGCGAGGTGGTCAGCACCTCGGCGATGTCCCGCTTGACGGCGGGCAGGTCGAGCGCGTTGAACGCCGCGGCGTAGTCGAAGTCCTCGCCGAGCGGGTTGGCCACGGCGGGGTTCTTGGCGAGAATCCGCACGTTGAGCCGCTCCGGCCACCACTGGCGGTTGCCGCCGCCCTGGGTGGGGTGCGGCGCGCGACCGTGCGCGACGGGGCAGCCGCCGGCCTCCTCCGACTTGGGGTCGGTGACGATCGCGTCGTGGTTCTCAGTCATGGAATTCCTTCCGGACGGGGCGGATCTCGGTGCTCTGAGAATGTGGGGGGCGGGTGGCCTGACCGGTCTCGCCCGGAGGGGGCGTCCTGCCCTGGCTTCGGCCGGAACCGATCCTACGATGGACCTAGTCCAAGTCAATACGAACACGCGATGGAATGGATCAACGGGCGCCGTATATTGCCCCCGGGGAACAATGGTTCGCCCGGGGGATTGCATGCTCGTACGGCCAGGGGGCGCCGTCGTCGGCCGCCCGCGGCCGTCCTGCTCTGCGCCCTCGCCGCAACCCGGTGACGGACCTGGTACGGGTGCGGGGCACCTTCGTCCCGCCGTCCGCGCTGCGGCTCCGCCCGCACGAGGTCCGGCGGCCGCACGGGCATGCACCGCGTCGAGCCAGCCTTCCCGAAGGCCCTGTGCGCGACGGGAACCGCGGCCCGACTAGCCGTCCCCCCGCCGGTGCACGCTCACCGCGTAGCCGCCGCCGTCGTACGGGGCGGCGTCCCAGGTGGCGAAGCGGTCGACGGGGGCGAGCCCCGCGGCGGCGCAGTGGGCGTCGTACTCGGCGAGCGTGAGGCCGGGAGGTACGGGGAGGTGGGCCTCGTCCAGGCCGAACCCGGCGACCAGCAGACCGCCCGGGCGCAGCGCTCCGGTGAGGCGGGCGACGACGGTGGCCTCGGTGCCGGGGGCGAGCAGCGCCATCACGTTGCCCGCGGCGACGACGAGGTCGAACCCCGGGTCGATGGAGAACGCGGCCGGGTCGAACGCGGCCAGATCGGCCCGGAACCAGGGCAGCCCGGGCGCCTGCTCGCGCGCGACGGCCAGCATCGAGGCGTCGACGTCCACGCCGGTGCAGTCGTACCCGAGCTCCGCGAGCCGGATCGCGACCCGGCCGGTGCCGCAGCCGGCGTCCAGCACCCGTGCCCCGGCGGGCACCAGGGCGGCGCAGAACCCTGCCTCGCCGTGCATGTCCTTGCCGCTGCGGGCCAGGGCCGCGAAGCGGGCGGCGTAGTCCTCGCCCGAGGTGTCTCCGGTCAGTTCGGTCCAGCGGTTCATGCGGGCCACTGTAGACGGGGCCCGGGGGGGCGACCGTCAGCCCGACTTCGGCGGGTGGCCGGCGTCGAAGGCGAAGAGGGTGTTCCGGGCGGCCGCCACGATCACCGCGCGCCCGGCGACGGCCACGCGGGGGCTCGCGCCCTCCTCGCCGGTCGGACCGTCGGCCCTCGGGTCCGTCGCCCACAGCACCGTGCCGTCGGACGGGGACAGGGCGACCACACGGCCGGTGGCGGAGCTGAAGAACAGGGCACCGTCCCCGGCCACGGGACCGGAAGCGCCCTCCACGCTGGTCTGCCGGGACCACTTCTTCCGGCCGGTGGCGGGGTCGAACGCGGTGACGCGGCCGGTCCGCCCGCTCACGTACGCGGTGCCGTCCGCCATGCCGGGCGTGCCCGCGTACGTGGTGGGCAGCGGGGCGTCCGTGACCTTCCCGGAGGCCGGGTCGACCTGGACCACCGCGTCGTAACCGGTGAGCGCCGGTCCGTCCAGGTGTTCCCTGAGCAGGACCAGCCGGCCGCCGGCCACGCCCACCGGCACGGCGGGGCCGTCGACCGCGATGGCCTCGCCCCAGGTGCCGGAGGCCGGGTCGAGGGGGTACAGGGCCGGGTGGCGCACCGCCGAGGCATCGAGCTCGGCGTCGGTCGCGCACATGGCGAGCAGCCGGGTGCCCACGGGGACGGGGGCGCACCGGGAGCCGGCGGGGAACGGCGCCGTCCAGGCGAGGTCGCCGGTGTGCGCGTCCCTGGCCTCCAAGGCGGTGTCGGAGGCGTCGACCGTGATCACGTCGGTGCCGAGCACCACGGCGTCCCGGGTCCGGCCGGTGACGGCCGTCGACTGGGCGCCGGAGGGCGTGGCCCACAGTTCCTCGCCGCTGTCGGCGTCGAGGGCGACCACCTCGTCGGAGGTGCCCCGCGGGTCGTCCTGGGCGGCGATGCGGTAGCCGAGCACGGTGTCGTCGGTGGCGCCGACGAGGTGCAGGCCCTGGACGGGCACGCCCGGGCTCTTCGCCGTCCAGGCGCGTGAGCCGTCCCGGACGTCGATGCGGGCGGCGATGACCCCGCCGCCCCCGCAGAACACGGCGTCGGCGCGGGCGACGCACCGCAGTTCGTCCGGGATGTCCTCGCGGCCGCCCGCCACCGTCACGCGCCAGGGCCTGAAGCCGTCGGGCAGGGTGCCGGCGGGCGCGGCGACCGTGCGGGCCTTGCCGTCGTCCGGCTCCTCGCCGAAGCCGCCCGCCTGGAGGGCGGCGACTCCCCCGCCGATCGCCGCCACGGCGACCGCCGCCGCGAGCACGGGCCGCCAGCGGCCGCGCAGTCGTCGACCGCCGAGGGATCCGGTCTCCTCCGGGGCGGGGGTGGCCGGCGCCGGGGTGTCGCGGGTGGCCAGGTGGTGCTGGGTGGCCACGTCCCGGGTACGGCCGGGGGCGCGCCCGGCCGCCGCCGCGCCGCCGAGGTCGGCGGGCAGGTCCCGTAGCAGCTCCAGGAGCTCGTCGGCCGAGGGCCGGCCCTCGGGCTCCTTGACCAGGCACGGTTCGACGGCCGTGCGCAGCGCCGCCGGTACGGCGTCCAGCGAGGGTTCCTCGTGCACCACCTGGTAGGCCGTGAGGTAGGGGCTGTCCGCGTCGAAGGGGCCGTGGCCCGTGGCCGCGTACACCAGGAGGGTCGCCAGCGAGAAGACGTCGGAGCGCGGTCCGACGCCGCGCGGTGCCTGGAGCTGTTCCGGCGACATGAAGGGCGGGGTGCCGATGACGCGTCCGGTCATCGTCAGGGTCTGCTGGTCGGCGGCGCGCGAGATGCCGAAGTCGATGACGCGCGGCCCTTCGGGGGACAGCACGACGTTCGACGGCTTCAGGTCGCGGTGGACGACCCCGACGCGGTGGATGTCGCGCAGCGCCTCGGCGAGTCCGATGGCCAGGTTGCGCAGTCCGGACCCGTTCAGCGGGCCTTCGGCGGCGATGCGCTCGGCGAGGGTGGGGCCCTCGATGTAGGTGGTCGCCATCCAGGGCTGCTCGGCCTCGGGCGCGGCGTCCACCACGGCGGCGGTGAAGGCGCCGCTGACCCGGCGCGCCGCCTCGACCTCCTGGCGGAAGCGGATACGGAATTCGCTGTCGCCGGCGAACTGCTGGTGGATCAGCTTGATCGCGACGGGCCGGCCGGAGCTCGTACGGGCCAGGAAGACCGTGCCCATGCCACCTGAACCGAGCCGCGCCTCCAGCGGATAACCGCCGATCTCGGCTGGATCGCCTGCGCGCAGCGACACTCTTCCCGACCTCTCGTCCCCGTGCGCCTGTGCCGCCACGGACCGCCCGTCTGTGCTGGACACAAACTAGCCGCAGGGTGGTGGGGGTGAGCAAAGCGGGTGACACGTGCGGGCGGGTCCGTGGTACGGGCCGCCCCGGCCGGGGCCGGGGCGGCCCACCGGACCGGCGGGTCATCGGCGGGTCAGTGGGTCAGCAGGGGCCGAGGTCCTGCCAGACGCCCCATTCACCGGTGGAGCCGGGCGTCTCGTTCTGGGTCCACCACTTGGCCTTCCAGGTGTGGCCCCCGTACGAGACGGTGTTGCCGCCGGTGTAGACGGCGCCGGCGCTCCACGCGGCGGCGGTGCAGCCGCCGGTCGGGGGCGGCGTGGTCGGCGGGGTGGTGGTGGGCGGGGTGACGCCCGCGAACCTCACCGAGTACTTCGCGAAGTCCCAGTCGGCCTGCGCCACGCTGCTGCACGTTCCGGAGGTCTTGCCGTTGTTGTCGGGCGGGGTGCACTGGCGGTCGCGGTTGAGGGACCAGAAGGTGAAGCGGTCCATGTGGTGGCCGGTGGCGAAGTCCAGGACGGTCTGGAAGTCGGCCTGGGTGAAGTACTCCCCGGTGTCGCTGCGGCCGTTCATGCCGGAGAAGCCCTCGTGGGCGTACGCGGTCGCCTCGTCCCAGCCGAAGGTGGTGCGCAGGATCGCGTTGAAATTCGTCAGGGCGCTCGTCTGGGCGGCGGCCCCGTTGAAGCCGCCGTCGAACGGCATGATGGAGAAGTTGTTCGGCGTGAAGCCCTGCGCCTTGGCCTCGTTGAGCATCTGCTTGCCGAACCATCCGGTGCCGTCGGCGGTCGCCGCCGTGGTGACCGAGACGTAGAGGCCCGGGTTGTTCTGCTGGAGGATCTTGGCGGCGCCGATCTCGCGGGCGATGGCGGCCGTGTTCTCGTACTCCGGTTCCTCCAGGTCGAAGTCGATGGCCTTCAGCTGGTACTTGGTGATGACCTGCTGGTAAGCGGCGGCGGTGGAGGCCGCGTCGGAGCAGGTCTGGCCGAGCTTCGTCCCCCCGTAGCCGCCGATGGACACCGACACGTCGCCGCCCTTGGCGCGGATCGCGCTGATGACGGAGGCGACCGCGGTGTCCGAGGAGACCGGCGACGTACCGTCCCAGGTGGGGCTGCAGCCACCGCCGTTGGGCGCCAGGATGAAGGCGAGCTGGAACGCCTTGAGGCCGGTGGCGTCCATGATGGCGCCCGCGTCCGGCGGGTTGTTGTCGTGCGGCATCAGATAGGGGGCGGCGGCGTACCACCGGTTGGAGAGCGCGGCGGCGTCGGCGGACGCACCCGAAGCCTGCTGTGCGGCGAAGGCCGCGAGCCCTGCGGTGGCCAGGGCGGCAGTGGCCACGCCGGAGAGCAGAGCGCGAAGACGTCTCATGGAGGCTCCTGTCGGGAGAAGGTGCCGCCAGAATCGAAGGATGACGCATTCACGTCAATGAGTTGGCCTAGACCATTGCGCATTCTTGAAGCTCCCACCGGGCCATCGGGGGCCGCGTGACCGATATCGGAACACGATCCGTCCGCATTGCGGTCTCCTCGGTTAGGGTGTCGCGCGTGCCCTTCCCTCTCGCCTTCCGTCACCTCGTGGACGACGCCGCGGTCTTCCCGCCCGGACTGGCTCCGCTGCCGCGCGCCGTGGCCGATCACGCCGGGCATCTCGCGTCCGGCCACGCCGAGCTCGTGGGCCCCTTGGTGATCGGCGCCGACCGGCTCGGTGAACTGGCCGGGCTGGCCGGACCCCGGCTGTTCCCCGGCGGGCTGCGGGTGAGCGTGGTGGCCGGACCGGCCGCGCTCCCGGCGGTCCTGGCCGCCTTCGCGGGGACCGACCGGCTGGTGCCGGCGGCCCTGGAGTTGAAGCCGGACCCCGCCCGGCCGCTCGGACCCCAGATCGAGGAGCCGGCCGCGCTGGGCTTCCCCGGGACGGTGTACGTCGAGGTGCCGCGCCCCGGTGCGCCGGAGTGGGAAGAGGCTCTCGCGCTGGTCGTACGCCAGGGCTTCCGGCTGAAGTTCCGCACCGGCGGGACCGAGGCGGCGGCGTTCCCGGCCGAGGACGAGGTGGCGGCGTGGATCCACGGGGCCGTCGCCGCCGGGGCCGCCTTCAAGTGCACGGCCGGGCTGCACCACGCGGTCCGGCACACCGCCGCCGCCACCGGATTCGAGCACCACGGCTACCTCAACGTGCTCCTGGCGACCGCACGGGCCCGCGCCGGAGCGTCCCTGCCCGATGTCCGCGCGGCCCTGGCCGAGCGCGACCCGGAGGCGCTGGCCCGTGGCGTGACCGCGCTCCCGGCCGCCGAGACCGCCGCCGCGCGGGAGGCGTTCGTCTCGTACGGGTCGTGCAGCGTGCTCGAACCGCTCGAGGACCTGACCGGCCTGGGCCTGCTGGGCCCTGCCACCACCTGACCACCCGTCACCGAAGGGCACCACGTATGACCACCCACCCCGTCACCTGGGTCGAGGCCGCGGCCGGCAGCGCGTACGACGTGGACAACCTCCCGTACGCCGTCTTCTCCACCACGGACACCGCCCCGCGCGTCGGCGTCCGCATCGGCGACCACGTCCTGGACCTGGGCGCCGCCGCCACCGGCCTGCGCCCCGACTGGGCTCCGCTGCTCGACGCGCCCGCGCTCAACCCGCTGATGGCCGCGGGCGCGACGGCGTGGGCGGAGGTCCGGGCCTGGGCGACCGGCCTGCTCACCGACACCGCGCACCGCGACCGCGTCCGCCTGGTGCCGCTGGCCGATGTCACGCTGCACCTGCCGTTCGAGGTCGGCGACTACGTCGACTACTACGCCTCCGTGGACCACGCCACGAACGTCGGGCGCATCTTCCGGCCCGACGGGGACGCGCTGATGCCCAACTGGCGCCATCTGCCGGTCGCGTACCACGGCCGCGCGGGCTCCATCGTCGTCTCGGGCACCCCGGTGCACCGCCCCGCCGGACAGCGCAAGGCACCCACCGACCCGGCGCCCACCTTCGGCCCGTCCCTGCGCCTGGACATCGAGGCCGAACTCGGCTTCGTCGTCGGCCGCACGGTCCCGCTCGGGCAGCGCGTCGCGACCTCCGAGTTCGCCGAGACCGTGTTCGGCGTCACCGGCGTCAACGACTGGTCCTCGCGCGACATCCAGGCGTGGGAGTACGTCCCGCTCGGCCCCAACCTGGGCAAGTCCTTCGCCACCAGCATCGGCGCCTGGGTGACCCCGCTCGCCGCGCTGGAGCACGCCCGCACCGAGCTGCCCGGCCAGGAACCCGCCGTACTGCCGTACCTGCGCGAGGAAGGCCCGTCGGGCTACGACATCGACGTGGAGGTCGAGGTCAACGGCACGGTGGTGGCGCGTCCGCCGTACGCGTCCATGTACTGGTCGCCCGCGCAGATGCTGGCCCACCTCACGGTCAACGGCGCCTCGCTGCGGGTCGGCGACTTCTACGCGTCGGGCACCATCTCCGGCCCCGGGAAGCACCAGCGCGGCTCGTTCCTCGAACTGTCCTGGGGCGGCAAGGAGACCTGGACGGCGGGCGGCGAGGAGCGCACGTTCCTCCAGGACGGCGACGAGGTCGTCCTGCGCTACTCGGCGCCCGGCGCGCGGGGGCGCATCGGCCTGGGCGAGGTCCGTGGCAGGATCCTCCCCACCATCCGGCCGCTCCCCGAAGAGGTGGAATGACACCGCCGAACGACTCCGAGAGCGGCGGCTCGCAGACCCTGGAGCGCGGACTCGCCCTCCTGGTCGAACTGAGCCGCCACCCGGAGGGTGTGACGACCAGTCAGGTGTCGGCCGCGACGGGGTTGCACCGCTCCATCACGCACCGGCTGCTCGTCTCGCTCCACCGGACGGGGTTCGCCGCGCGCGACGACAGCGGCCGCTACACCGTGGGCCCGGCCGTGACCGGGCTCCTCGGTGGCGCCGGCCCCAGCCTGCGGTCCGTCGCGGAGCCCGTCCTGCAACGCCTCGCCCGCCGCCTGGACGCCACCGCGAGCCTGGTCGAGGCCGTCGGCACCGCCGCGGTCACCACGGTGGTGGCCGAACCACCGACGGACGGCCCGCTGTTCTGGTACCGCAAGGGCAGCCGCGACCCCCTGGACCACGGTTCCGGCGGCCTGGCCGCCCTGGCCTCCGGGTCCCCGCGCACCACCGAACCGCCCCGCGTGCAGGCGATCCGCGAGGCCGGCTACGTCATCACCCACAGCGAGGTGAACATCGGCGCCCACGGCATCGCGGCCCCCCTGCCGGGCTGGCCCGTCCGGGCCGCGATCAACGTGGTCACCTCCGACCCCGAACTCGCCGACCGGGCCGTCCCGCACGTCCTGGAAGCCGCCGCGGCGGTCGGCACCCTGCGCGGCCACCTCGGCATGGAGTGACCCGGCGGGAGCGGAGACGCCTCCGCCGGTCCGCCGGCGGTCGCTCGTGTCCTCAGGCGGGGCTTCCCCGCCCGTCCTCCTCGCTCCCCTCGTCCCGCCGGTCGCCCTCTGCCTGGGAGGGCGTGGTGCGCGAGGGCTGGTCCTGCCCGTTCCGGTCCGTCTCCTCTTCGTCCCGTCCGCCTTCGGCCTGGCTGGGGGTGGTCTCGCTCATGGCGCCTCTCCTTCGCGTGGCCCGCAGCGCGCAGACGCTGCGGGGCGGACAGTCCGCCCTCCGGGTACCCGGACGAACCACGACGAACCGGACCACGCACGCGCGGGCGCGTACCGGACACCACGGCCGGTACGCGCCCACCCGTCAGCAGCCGATCGGCGCGGAGCCCACGGCCACGTCGTCGAACCACAGGGTGTCGTCGCCGACCCCGTAGCTCTCCCAGCCGAGCCGCAGGGCGGTGGGCCGGGGCGGGGTGGTCCGCGAGAGCCACTGGTCGTCCACGTCACGCGTGGGGACGCCGTCGGCGTGCAGGCCAGGCACCTGCTCGTCGCCCAGCCAGGTGTCGAGCCCCGGGGCCGAGGTGTCGACCGCGAACCGCAGGCACTGCCAACTGCCCGTCGGCAGGGGCCTGCTCAGCCCCACCCCGGTCGGACTCTGCGCCGGGAGCGTCGCGTCGTCGATCTCCCGGTTCCACTGGAGCGCCCCGTTCTGCCCGCCGATCCTCAGGGCCTTGCCGCCCTGGGAGCTGTCGGGCATCGACACGAAGGCGACGTGCGCCGCCGGAAGCGCCGTGGTGTGGCGCACCCACATGCGGACGTACAGCACGGGGCCGACCGCCGACAGATCGGCGGTGGAGGCCACGAAGGCGTGGTTGCAGTAGCCGGCCTTCCCGTCGAGCCTCAGCGAGCGGGTGCCGCTGTGCGCGGTCCCCGTGTCCACGGCGGCCGTCCCGGTGCCCTGGCAGTCGGGTGCGGTGAACCGCCAGTTCCCGGCGGGGGCCGGGCCCGCCTGGTCCTCGAAGTCGTCGCAGACGACCGCGTCACCGCACTCGGCGGAGGGCGGCGTGGTGGGCGGCGGTGTCGTGGGAGGCGGTGTGGTCGGGGGCGTGGTGCCGTCGCCGCCGCACGAGACGCCGTTGAGGGCGAAGTCGGCGGGCGCCGGGCCGCCCGACTGCGCGGTCCCCTGTACGCCGAACGAGACGGTGCCGCCTTCGGCCACCGCCCCGTTCCACGCCGTGCTGACGGCGGTCACGGCGTGGCCGGTCTGCGTGACGGTGGCGTTCCAGCCGGAGGTGATGCGCTGGTCACCGGCGTACGTCCAGGTCAGCCGCCAGTCGCTGAGCGCCGGGCCCTCGTTGGTGACGCGGACCTCGGCCGTGTAGCCGCCGGTCCACTCGTTGGCGGTGTAGTCGACCTGGCACCCGGGCGCGGACTCCGCCGCCGCGGCCGGTCCGCCGGCGGGCATGGCGACGAAGAGCGACAGGGCCAGCGCGACGGCTGAGCCGGCCGCCGTCCAGGGTCTGCGCAGTAAGCGGCGGGGGTGGGTGGTCATGTGCGCCTCCTCGGGGCGGGGGGAAATATGGGAGCGCTCCCATGCATGAGAGCGACTTGACGGCACACTGTCAATATGGCGGCAGGCGCGGGACTTCCGAGGACTCGAAAGTTTCGCCGTGCGAGCTCCTGCCGCGACGCCACCGCAGCCCCTACCGCCGCAGCCGCACTCCCGGGAACGGCACCGCATACCATCTGACGTGCACCGTTGCAGCACAAGCCGGAACCGTACGAGACCGACGCTTTCGAAACAGTTGCCGAAACTATTGACAGTCGCCGGAGGCGGCCCAAAAACTCCGTGCTCAGGCCCGGCCGTGCCGCCCGTGCGGCCGGAACTCCCCTCATCTGGAGGACCCCCTCATGCGTCTCCGATTCCACCGCCGCCCGGCCGCCCTGGCGGCGGGGCTCGTGCTCGCCGCGGCGAGTTCCCTGGGACTGACCGCCACGGCCGCCGCCCCGGCCCAGGCCGCCACCTGCAACGGCTACGTGGGCCTGACGTTCGACGACGGCCCGTCCAACGACCACACCCCCGCCCTGCTCAACGCCCTCAAGCAGAACGGCCTGCGGGCCACCATGTTCAACGAGGGCCAGTTCGCCGCCTCGTACCCGGCGCAGGTCAAGGCCCAGGTCGACGCGGGTATGTGGGTCGGCAACCACAGCTACACCCACCCCCACCTCACCCAGCAGAGCCAGGCCCAGATCGACTCGGAGGTCTCCCGGACCCAGCAGGCCATCGCCAACGCCGGCGGCGGCACACCGAAGCTGTTCCGGCCGCCGTACGGGGAGACCAACGCCACCCTCAAGGCCGTCGAGGCCAAGTACGGGCTCACGGAGGTGATCTGGGACGTCGATTCGCAGGACTGGAACGGGGCGAGCACCGACGCGATCGTCCAGGCCGTGTCACGCCTCTCCAGCGGCCAGGTCATCCTGATGCACGAGTGGCCCGCCAACACCCTGGCCGCCATCCCGCGCATCGCCCAGTCGCTCGCCTCCCGGGGTCTGTGCTCCGGCATGATCTCGCCGCAGACCGGGCGCGCCGTCGCGCCCGACGGCGGCAACGGCGGCGGAGACGGCGGCAACACCGGCGGCTGCACGGCCACCCTGTCCGCCGGCCAGAGCTGGGGCGACCGCTACAACCTCAACGTCGCCGTCACGGGTTCGTCCAACTGGACGGTGACCCTGCGCCTCCCCTCCCCGGAACGGGTCCTCACCACCTGGAACGTCAGCGCCTCCTACCCCGGCGCCCAGGTGCTGACCGCGAAGCCCAACGGCAGCGGCAACAACTGGGGGCTGACGATCCAGACCAACGGCACCTGGACCTGGCCGACCGTCTCCTGCGCCACGGGCTGACGCCGGCCCGCCACTGGGCGGTACGCGGGACCGGCGGGGGGGGAAGCACTGACGAGGACTGGCGACTTATGTGGCTTTTATGGCCCTTCGTCCCGGTTTTCCCACCCGAGAGGTGCGGGCATCACCCTGTGAGCCCGGCCCCGTGCCGGACCCGTCCGCCCGCACCGCCCAGTGGAAGCGAAACGCATGCCCTCTCAGCACCTGCCCCGGACCGACGCAGACGGCCTCGCGGACCTCGCCGTCGCGGCCTTCACCCGCGAGGTGTTCCTCACCCCCAAGCCGGGGCTGCCGGACTGCCGCACCGCGCAGACCCCGGCGAACTCGGTGTTCTCCTCGCTCGTCGACGTCGGGGTGCGGCTCCACGGCCCGCTGCGCGAGGCCGCCGCCGCCGGAGCGGACACCGGCCGGCTCGCCGCCGCCTGCCGGGCGGCCCAGGAGGAGGTGCCCCACACCGCGTCCCTGCACGGGTCCGATGTGGCGGCCCGCGCGCTGTGCCTGCTCACGGCCGCGTGGGCGCAGGGCGCCGAGGGCCCCCGGGACGCCTGCGCGCAGGCCCTCGTCCTCGACGAACGGGCGGAACCGTCCGGCGACTTCCGGGACGACTACCGGCTGCTGTCGGGCCGCGCCAAGTGGCACAGCCTCACCACCACCGAGGCAGCGCTCTCCGCCGTCCGCGCGGCCCGGGCGCGGGGCGTGGCCGAGGAGACCGCGCAGCTCGACGCGCTCCTGACGCTGATGGCGGCCACGGACGACGAGCGGGTGATACGCGACAAGGGACCGCTCGCGCTGCGCATGGTCAAGGAGGACGCCGCCGCGGTCCTGGCCGCCGGGGGCGCCGGGATGCCCGAGGGGCGCCGGCGCCTGGCCGAGCTGGACGAGCAGCTGACCCGGTACGGCATCTGCCCGGCGACCAGCGGCGCGCTGCTCACCGTGGTGCTCTTCCTGGACTCCGTGGACAGCCGGCCGCTCGCCGTCGCCGCCTGAGCCGAGCCGGTGGCCGGGCAGCCGCCACCCGGCGTACACCGAGTGGCGCCCCCGCTCCCCCGCCCCGATGCTGTTCCGGCGCCGCCCGTACACCCGCAACGAGAGGCCCGACATGCCCGTGGACGAACCCGCTCCTGCGGGCAGCACACGCGCACGTCTGGAACTCCAGGCGGTCCGGGCACTGTTGGACGCGCAGCGCCGGCGCGTCACCCGGTACGCCGAGCGTTACGGGGCCCCCGCCCCCGACGAGGGGCCCCCGCCCCCGCACACCGTCGCCGCTCCCCCGCCCTCGGGTCAGGACGTGCTCGACGCCCTCCCGGTGGCGGCCCTGCTGCTGACCCCGGAGCTCGGCGAGGACGGCGAGATCCGGGACGTCGTCCTCCTCGCCCGCAACGCCACGGCCCGCGCCTACGCGGCCTCCCGGTTCCCCGGCGAGGCCCTGCCTCCGTGGACCGGGCCGGTCTCGCTCTTCGAACGCGTCCCCTCCCTGGCCGCAACGGCGATCCCGCGCATGCTGGCCGACGCGCACCGCCGGGGCGCACCGCAGCTGAGCGACACGGTGGAGTGGCTGGTGAACACGCGCACCGGGCCGGTGCGGATCAGCGCGGAGGTCCGGATCGCACCCTGCGGCGACCACTTCCTGCTCACCTGGGAGCCGGGCGGCCGGCTCACCATGGCCGCCGCGGCCCAGCAGCTGGTGCGCACGTGCTGGGCGGAGTGGAATCTCGCCGACGACGGCATCCAGCCCTCCCGGGGGTTCCGCCAGGTGCTCGGCCTGGCGGATGACGTCCCGGTGCCCAGCCTGGCCGATCTGGCCGCCGCCACCACACCGGACTGCCTGCCCACGCTGTACCAGGCGTTGTACGACGTGCTCCTGCGTAAGCGCGTCACCCAGTGCGAGCTGCGCTTCCGTGGCAGCGCGCGCGTCTTCCGCATGGTCGCCGAGCCCGTCCGCATCGCGCCCGGCGGGCTGGTGTGGGCCCTGCGGGCCGTCCTGATCGACGTCACCACGGACCGGCGCAGGCGGGAGGCGGCACGGCGGGCCGAGCACGACGCGCGCCGCGAGCACGAGCGCGCCGAGGCCGTCGCGGAGGTCGCCGGTGTCCTGCGTGACGCGGTGCTGCCCCACTTCCAGGACGAGCTGGACGGCTACGGTCTGGAGGCGGCGGCCGTCTACCGCCCCGACGCGCGCGGGGCCGGGGTCGGCGGTGACTGGTACAAGGCCCGCGGGCTGCCCGACGGGCGTCTGCTGCTCGCGCTGGGCGACGCCCGGGGCCACGGCCTGGAGGCGGTCACCCTGATGGCCAAACTCCGTTACGCGCTCGCGGGGCTCGCGTACACCTCGGAGCCCGTGGAGCGGCTGACGCAGTGGCTCAACGAGGTGGCCTGCGCGGACGACAGGGAGTCCACCGCCACCGCGATCATCGCCCGCTACCACCCCGAGCGCACCCTGCTCCGCTGGACCTGCGCCGGGCATCCGCGCCCGGTGCTGCTGCGTGACGGCCGCGCCGGTCAGCTGCCGGCGCCCGCCGGGGGGCCGGGGCTCACCCTGGGCGTGCTGCCGGGCACGTCCTACAGCGCCACCGAGACCACGCTGGAGACCGGCGACATCGTCCTGATGTACTCGGACGGGCTGACCGAACGCCGTCCCGCCGACCCCGAGGAGGACACGCTCCGCTTCCTCGACGCGGCCGAGCGCTGCTTCCGGGAGGCCGCGCCGGGCCCCGGCCACGCCGGGCTCCAGGACTACGTCGAACGGCTCGTGGCCCGCCTGGACGGTCCCCACTGCACCGACGACGCGACGCTCCTGGCCCTGCGCCGGCCCTGACCCGTGTCCGGGGTCGTGTCAGCGGGCTCCCGTAGTCTTCCGGCCACCACTCACCGCCTGGAAGGACCAAGAGAGTTGACTGGCCTGTCCGCCTTTCCGCTGCCGTTCCACACCTCCCGCTCCCATACGTCCGCGGCGCCCCGGACCCTGCGCGAGCTGGAGATGATCGCGTGCAGTGCGCACCTTCGGGCGAAGCCGGGATGGTTCGAGAAGATGCACGACACCGCCATAGCCGCCAAGTGGACCCGGGAGGCGATCGACCAGGGCCTCACCGAGGCGCAGGTGCGCTACGTGCTGGCCGAACTCGCGTACTACGCGCGGCTGCGGGACGCCCGTACCGGCATAGAGGTGTCCGCCGTCGACGGTGTCTGGCAGTCGGACACGCTGATCGACGAGGAGCTGCGGTCGCGGCTGCGTGAAGCGGTCCGGGTGCTGGAGGACGTCCCCGAGGCGGCGAAGGACTGGCATCCGGGGTCGGACGGCCAGGTGCTGGACCTGGTGCATCCCTCGCTGTTCTGCCTGGTACGGGACGTGAGCGGCGGTCCGGAGCGGGCCTGGGAGAACCCGACGAACCGCTACTCGAAGTACGAGTTCTCGGACCGGTTCCAGTGGCTGCCCACGGACGTCGACGTCAGCGCGGACGGCGAGGCCGTCTTCCGTTCGTACGTGAACAACGTCCACCCCGAGGACCATCGGGAGCTCGCCGCCGTCCTGCCGGAGCTGTTCACCCGGATGCTCCCGCTGTGGGAGAACGTGCTCACCGATCTGCGCGGCACGCGGCCCCTGCGGATCGAGGCCGACCCGTACGGCTGGTACGGCCCGGAGCCGGAGTACCCGGACGAGGACGACTTCAGCGACAAGGAAGCGTACGAGCGAGCGGTCGAGGCGCACGAGGAAGCCCAGGACGACTGGTACGAGAACCGTCGCCCGGCCGTCCCGGACGCCCCGGAGTACACCCCGCCCGAGCCGTGCGACGACTCCCCGGTCAGTCTGCGAGGACGCCGGCTCCAGGTCATCACCAAGCTGGCGACGATCGGTCTGACGCCGGAGAAGCCCGAGTACGCCGGGGGCTCCTGGCACGTCGAGGGCATGCTGAACGAGCGGATCGTCTCGACCGGCATCTACTACTGGGACAGCGAGAACATCACGGAGAGCCGGCTGGGCTTCCGGACCGCGGTCGACGATCCGGACTACGAGCAGAGCGACTACACCGGCGTGCGTGAGGTGTACGGCCTGGAGAACGAGGGCGCGCTGAACCAGGTACTGGGCTCCGCCTCGACCCCGGCCGGCCGCTGTCTGGCGTTCCCCAACATCCTTCAGCACCGCGTGGGTTCGTTCCGCCTCGCGGACCCGAGCCGTGCCGGGCACCGCAAGATCCTGGCGTTCTTCCTGGTGGACCCGTCGGAGACAATCGTCTCGACCGCCGACGTGCCTCCGCAGCAGCCCTGGGCCGAGACGTCGACCATGACGCTCGAAGAGGCCAAGACGTACCGCGAAGAGCTCATGCGGGAGCGCAAGTTCTTCGTGGACGAGCACAACGAGCAGCTCTTCGAGCGGGAGTTCTCCCTCTGCGAGCACTGAGTACGCCTTCCGGATCACACCCGGCCGGGTGTGATCCGGAAGGACGCGGCCCAAGGGCCAGGCGTCAGCGCAGCCCGGCGAAGAGGTCGTTCTCGGGGAGAGGGGCGTCGGTGGTGTCCTTGACCCGCGCGAAGGTCTCCATGCCCATCAGCTCGCCGAACCGCTCCTTGCCCATCTTGAGGAAGAAGATGTTCTCGCCCTGGCTGGCGTGAGCGGCCAGGGAGTCGAACTTCTGACCGCTGAACGCGGTGGTGTCGACCCAGGTGGTGATCTCGTCGTCGGGCAGGCCGATCTCCGCCATCGCGGCGGCCTCCTCGGGGTCGGGCTCCGGCAGGTCCTCGCCGAACTCGCGCATCATCTCCCCGAAGCGCTGCATCATCGAGCGCGGTGCCGTCGTCCAGTAGACCTTCGGCGTCAGCTCGGTCATCTCCAGGGCGGCCATCGTGATGCGGTTGGCCTGGATGTGGTCGGGGTGGCCGTAGAAGCCGTTCTCGTCATAGGTGACGACCACATCGGGGCGGTAGTGGCGCATCAGCTCGGCGAGCCGCGCGGCGCCCTCCTCCACTGGCGTGCTCCAGAAGGAGCCGGGCGCGTCGTTGGCCGGCCAGCCCATCATCCCGGAGTCGGCGTAGTCGAGCGTCTCCAGGTCGCTGATCTTCAGCACCTCGCAACTGGCCTCCAGCTCCCGGCGCCGCATCACGGCGACGGCCGCCGGGTCGTGCCCGGGATCGCCCGGCTTCACGCCTCCCGGTCCGTCACCGCAACCGCCGTCGGTACAGGTCACCAGCACCGTGCGAATGCCTTCCGCCGCATACCGGGCGAGCACGCCCCCGGTCCCGGTGGCCTCGTCGTCGGGGTGGGCGTGCACTGCCATGAGGGTCAGCGGCCGGTCAGTCATCACACATTCCTCCAGCGGAAACAAGCATGCGGTACGGAGGCGCGGCGGACCCACCGCGCTCCCCGTCGGTGCAACCGCCCCGACCGGACCCGGTGTTCCCGGTGCCGCCGATCCGTCCGACCGAAATGGTCCGGCACGCGCACAGGCAGACGCCGGCGCGGCGCTCGATCCACTCGGCCGCGATGCCCAGACCGCCGCCCGGCTCCCCGTTGCGGACGACGCATTCGGGCCGGACACCGGCGACGGCGGCGACACGGGATCCGGCCACGGCGGGAAGCTTTTTGGGCCACCGGGCCCCGAATACGACGGATTTCCGCACGGAGTCGTCAATTCCGTTTATCGAAAACTCCACCTTGGCCTGATTTCGCCCCGGCTCGCATTCCGTCACACGGGCAGAGAATTCCCCCGCGCATCCACCCCTCTCGCGGGACCCGGGGCCCCGGTCGGATGTCTCACCAGCGGGGGTACAGTGCAAGAGACGTGAAGAGGGAATACCGATTGCGCCTATTACGCCTGCCCGAATCCCTTGCGGCGACGAATTCCTCCGGGAGTTGGAGAACGCATGCACGGGGAGAGGGCCGGGAATCGACCGCACGAGCCACCGGGTTCCCGACTCCGAGGAGAGGTGACATGGCTGAGGTAGACCTTTCGGCCGGCACGGTCGAGTATCTGGACACCGGCGGTGAGGGGTCGGTCGTGGTCCTGCTGCACGGCGTCGCGATGGACGGTTCCCTGTGGCGGAATGTGGTGGAGCCTCTGCGATCCGATTTCCGCTGTGTGGTGCCGACGCTGCCGCTGGGGGGCCATCGCCGGCCGATGCGCCCGGACGCCGACCTGTCGATCGTGGGCGTGGCCCGACTGGTCGCCGAGTTCCTCGACCGGCTCGACCTGCGCGACGTCACGCTGGTGATGAGCGACTGGGGCGGTGCGCAGGCCCTGGTCTCCGAGGGCAGGGACGAGCGGATCGGGCGGCTCGTCATCACGTCGTGCGAGGCGTTCGACAACTTCCCGCCGGGCGTGCCGGGCAGCAACCTGTTCACCTCGGCGAAGCTGCCGGGCGGCATCAACCTCGCCTTCAAGCTGCTGAAGCTGAAGCCGATGCGCCGACTGCCCGTGACCTGGGGCTGGATGAGCAAGCGGCCGGTCCCGCACGAGGTGATGAACGCCTGGTTCACCCCGCTGTGGACCTCCAAGGAGATCCGCCGGGACCTGCGCAAGTACGTGCTGGGAGTCCCACCGAAGAGCGAACTGCTCGGCTGGGCGGAGAAGTTGCGGGACTTCGACCGGCCCGCCCTCGTGGTGTGGGCGGCGGAGGACAAGGTAATGCCCCCGGAGCACGGGCGCAGGCTCGCCGAGCTCCTGCCCAAGGGCCGGCTCGTGGAGATCGAGGACAGCTACACCCTGATCCCCGAGGACCAGCCGGCCCAGCTCAGCGCCCACATCCGGTCCTTCCTGCTGGACGGCGGACCGGACGTCGGCTCCACCTCCTCCTAGGAGCCCGGCCGGGTGGGGAAGACTGCGCTCATGAGCGAGGTCGTTTTCACGCGCGGGAGCGGCTGGATCCCGAGCGTCGTCCGCGAGGACGGCGTGCTGAAGCTGATGCTCGGGGCCGGGGCGGATGCCCATCACGAGCCCCGGACCTTCACGTTCCCGATCGGGGAACGGCACCTCTCGGTGATCCGGGAGGACCTGGGCCGGCATCTGCTGCTGTGGAGTGCGGTTCTTCCGCGGTGCGACGCCGCCGGGACACGGGGCCGGCTCGACGAGGACGCCGCCGTCGCGCTCCTGGACCCGGTCCTTCTCTCCGCGCCCGCCGACGTCGACGCGCACTTCCGGCGCATCCCCTGGGACAAGGGCCGGCTCGTCGCGCATGGGGCCGGCGTCGAGTCGCTCGAACGGGGGCAGGTCTGTGCGGCGATGCGTACGGCGACGGAGGCGTCCGACGTGACACGGACCCAGGAGTACCAGGCGCAACGCCGTCGCGCCGAGCGCGGCATCGTACTCGGGCCACTCGACGCGGCGGTTCTCAAGTACACGGGTCAGTACGTGCACGGCGCGACGATTCCGAAACGGTTGCCCGACGCCGTCGACGCCGCGCTGCTGCCCGAGGTCATACGGGTGATCGCCACCGCCGAGCACGCGTGCGGCGGCCTCCGGATCGGCCGCGATCCGCGGCGGGGCAAGCGCGGCACGGACAAGCGGGACTGGGAACGGATGGCGACGGCGGTCGAGTCGGCCGTACGGCGGGCACACCCGGGACTCGCCGATGAGGCGGTGAGCACAGTGGGCTTCCTGATGTGCTCCGAGGCCGCCGGCCGCGCCAGGAGCACGCCCCTGGAAGCCTACGAGGAGGCTGCCGGCGGCCGCACGCGCCTGTCGTTCACCGACGACAAGGGCGCCGAGAAGAAGTGGCGCCCGGGCAGTCCCCGTATCCCCGCCGTGGAGTTCTGGGAGTTCGTCGAAGATCGCGTCGCGTCGGGCAACGAGGTCTTCACCATCGAGGACGAGGAGAGGGGCGAAGGGATCCAGGTCCACTTCTCCGCGGATTCCGTCGCCCGGATCACGACCGTGCGCGAGGGTGCGGGCGGGGCGGATCCGGAGTACCGGGTCGAGTACGGCCTGGTCGACGGGATGAGCGGGTACCGGAGCCTGGTGAGCGCCTTCGTCCGTGGCGGCTGCGCCGCGCTCGACGGGCTGGGCCCGTGGATGTCGGACTATGCCGAGTTCGAGCGTGCGCGCCGGCGGCGGGGCGGCCGGTAGGGAGCGCCGGGGTTCAGGCCGGTCCGGTGGAGCCGCCCGGCCCCACCACCGTGAGCAGGTCCACGACGAAGATCAGGGTCGAGTTCGGCGGGATGAAGGCGGAGGGCGACTGCTTGCCGTAGCCGAGACGCGGGGGAACGATGATCTCGCGTCGGCCGCCGGCCTTCATGCCCCGCACGCCCCGGTCCAGGCCCTTGATGGCCTTGCCGCCGCCCACGGCGAACTTGAACGGCCGGCCCCGTTCCCAGGAGGAGTCGAACTCCCTCCCGGACGCGAACGCGACCCCGACGTAGTGGACCTGGACCACCCTGCCCGGCAGCGCCTCCGGCCCCTCCCCGACCACCAGGTCCCGGGTCGTCAACTCGGTGGGCGCGGCGCCCTCCGGCACCTCGACCTGGGGCTTGGCCGGTTCACTCATCATGGATCCCTTGCTTGTCGGCACGGCTACTTCGTGTAGTTGTAGACGGTCGCCCGCGAGACGCCCAACTGGTCGGCGATGAGCTGGGCGGAGCTGCGGGCCTCGAAGAACCCGTCGCAGTGCAGCCGCCGGACCAGCTCGCGCTTCTGCTCCCGGTTCAGGCCGCGCGGTGTGCTGGCGCGTTCCGCCGCGAACGCGTCGATGGCCGAACGGAGTTCGCGGCCGCCGCGGTCGCGCAGTGTCTCCAGTGCCGCGCCCCGGTGTTCGGCGTCCGTGGCGACGAGGTTGGCCAGGGTCAGGGCCAGTGGCGAGAGCGTACTGACGTCCAGATTCAGGCAGAGGGCCGCGACATAGCGTCCCTCCGCGTTCTTGATGCCGATCGACGTGCTCTTGGCGGGTCGCCCGTCCGGGAACCGGTTGCTGTAGTTCTGGACGGTACCGGGGTAGTCGGGGTCCGCGATGCGGCGCAGGCCGAGTTCGGTGGCGGGGTCGCCGACCTGCCGTCCTGACAGGTTGTTCTCGATCACGCGGATGGCGTGGTCGGGTCGGCGCAGATCGTGGAGGACGACCTCGCACAGCCCGGGAAACATGCGCCCGACGGCGACGGCGATGCGCTCGGCCTCCCGTACCAGGTGCTCGTCGTCCGCATCGCCGGTGGGCCGGGTCATCGAGCGCCGCCCGCGTCCCGGTCGCCGTCACCGTCGCCGGCGAACACCGCGGCCATCTTCTCGGCGGACTTGAGGCCCGCGCCGGTGAGCACGACGACGGTCGTCTCGCCCGGAGCGATCTCACCGGACGCGATGAAGTGGTCGAGGGTCGCCGCCGCGACACTGCTGGTCGGCTCGGCGTACAGGCCGCGCGCGCTCAGGGCACGTACCGCGGCATGGACCTCCGCCTCGGGAACGGCGTACGCGGCGCCGCCGGAGCGCCGGATGGCCGCCACCGCCTCGGGCAGCCGGACCGGGCGGGCGATGGACGCGCCCTCGGCGATCGTCGGCACCCGCTCGCCCCGGTGGCCCGGGGCGACGCCGTTGAACGTGTCGGCGATGGTCGCCCAGTGCTCGGGCTGCCCGACGAAGAGGCGCGGGCGCCTGCCGATCTGTCCGGCGTCGAGGAGTTCGCCGAACGCGAGGTCGCAGCCGATGACGTTGCTGCCGGCGCCGGCCACGAGGACCACGTTGTCGGGCGCCGTGAAGCCCAGGGACTCCCACATTTCGTAGGCGACGGTCTTGGTGCCCTGGATGAACATGGGGTGCCAGTTGTGGCTGGCATAGGGGATCCGCCGCGACTGCCGGATCGCCTCCTCCGAGACCTCGTCGCGGGTGCCTTCCACGAGCTCGATCTCGGCTCCGTACGCCCGGGTCTGGAGGACCTTGGCCGCCGAGGTGGCGGCGGGAACGAGGATCTTGGCGCGGATACCGGCAGCGGCGGCGTACGCGGCCACCGCGGAGCCGCCGTTCCCCGAACTGTCCTCCAGCACACGATCGACGCCGTGCGCCACCAGGTGCGAGATCATCACCGATACGCCCCGGTCCTTGAAACTGGACGTCGGATTGAACCATTCCAGCTTGAAATGGACCCGCCGACCGGCCCAGTCGACCGGGATCATCGGCGTACAGCCTTCCCCCAGGCTCACCCGGCGCCCGGCCGGGACGGGGAGGGCGGCGCGGTAGCGCCAGAGGGACCGCTCGGCGGTATCGATCTGCTCCGGCCGCAGCCCCGGCAGCGCACTGACGGCGAGGGGACCCCCGTCGTCGCCCCGCCAGCGGGGGTCGTCCAGGGGGTAGCGCCTGCCGGACCGGTCGACGAGGACGGGGGCGGCGAAGTCTGAAGGCTGCTGGTCGGTCATGGACGGTCCCGGTCCCCTCACTCGGCGCCCGTTCAGGTTAGACGCATCATCCAGATATGAACAACAGGTCCAAGGCTCGGGCATGTGAGCCTCTGCCCCGGCAGACCCCCGATCACCCCAGAAAGCTCAACCGCACCTGCCGGTCCGCGTTGTCGACATTCGTGTCGACCAGGCACACCGACTGCCACGTGCCCAGTTCCAGCCGGCCCGCGATCACCGGCAGGGTCGCGTGCGGGGGGACCAGGGCCGGGACCACGTGGTCGCGGCCGTGGCCGGGGTGGCCGTGGCGGTGCTGCCAGCGGTCGTCGGCCGGGAGCAGCGTGTGGAGGGCGGAGAGGAGGTCGTCGTCGCTGCCGGCGCCGGTCTCCAGGACCGCGATTCCGGCGGTGGCGTGCGGGACGAAGATGTTGAGCAGGCCGTCGCGGCCGGAGGCCGCGCGGGCGAGGAACTGTTCGCAGTCCGATGTCAGGTCGGTGACGGTCTCCGTCGAGCCCGTCGTGAGGTGCAGGACCGTGGTGGTGAAGGCTGCAGAAGACATGGTTCCCATCCTGCCGCGCCGCTGGGCCGATTCCGCTGAGCGACGGGCGCGCGGGAAGTTCCGTGGGCCGGTCGTAGTTGGTAGAAGCGTGAACGATGTGGCGATGCGGTCGGTGGACGTCGTGGTGATCGGCGCCGGGCAGGCGGGGCTGTCGGCCGCGTACCACTTGCGGCACAGCGGTCTGGAGCCGGACCGCGACTTCGTGGTCGTCGACCATGCGCCGGCCCCGGGCGGCGCGTGGCAGTTCCGGTGGCCCTCGCTGACGTACGGCAAGGTGCACGGCATGCACGCGCTGCCGGGCATGCCGTTGACCGGTGCGGACGAGGCGCGGCCCTCGTCCGAGGTCATCGGCGCCTACTTCGACCGGTACGAGCGCGCCTTCGGGCTGCACGTGCACCGGCCGGTCGACGTCGGCGCCGTGCGCGAGGGCGAAGGCGGCCGGCTGCTGGTCGAGACCTCCGAGGGTACGTACGCGACGCGCGCGCTGATCAACGCGACCGGGACGTGGGACCGGCCCTTCTGGCCGCGCTACCCGGGGCAGGAGACGTTCCGGGGCCGACAACTGCACACGGCCGGCTATCCGGGCCCCGACGACTTCGCCGGGCAGCGGGTGATCGTGGTCGGCGGCGGCGCCTCCGGTACGCAGCATCTGATGGAGATCGCCGAGGTGGCGGCGGAGACGCACTGGGTCACGCGCCGGCCGCCGGTCTTCCGGGAAGAGCCCTTCGGGGCGGACCAGGGGCGGGCCGCGGTCGCCCTGGTGGAGGAGCGGGTGCGGCGCGGGCTGCCGCCGCAGAGCGTGGTGAGCGTGACCGGGCTGCCCGTCAACGACGCCATCCGGCGCGCCCGGGAGTCCGGGGTGCTCGACCGGCTTCCCATGTTCGACCGGATCACGCCCACCGGTGTCGCCTGGGACGACGGCCGCCACATCGAGGCCGACGTCATTCTCTGGGCCACCGGCTTCCGCGCGGCCATCGACCATCTCGCCCCGCTGCGGCTGCGGGAGCGCGGCGGCGGCATCCAGGTCGAGGGCACCCGAGCCGTCCGCGACCCGCGTATCCACCTCGTCGGCTACGGCCCGTCCGCCAGCACGATCGGCGCCAACCGCGCGGGACGCGCCGCCGTGCGGGAGATCGTCGCGCTGCTGCGGGACGCGCCTGCGGGACGTGTAGAGGTGCCCGCCTTCGCCTGAAGGCCGGGCGAGCCCCCCGTACGCCTCATCCCGCTCCCCCACGGTTCCGGTTGAACTCCGCGACGTTCCGCTGCTGCTCGGCGTAGTCGTCCGTGAAGCGGGTGTCGCCAGGGGCCACCGTCACGAAGTACAGCCAGGGGCCCGGGGTGGGGCTGATCGCCGCGGTCATCGCCTGTTCGCCCGGGTTGCCGATCGGGGTGGGCGGGAGGCCCTTGTGGGCGTAGCTGTTGTAGGGGCTGGCGAGTTCGGTGTCGCCCGTGGTGGTGTCCAGGGTGCTGCGGTTCAACGCGTAGTTGAGGGTGGAGTCCATCTGGAGCGGCATCCCCCGGTCGAGGCGGTTGTGGATGACGCGGGCGACCTTGCCCATGTCCGCCGCGGTGTCCGCCTCGGCCTGGACGATGCTGGCGATGGTCACCGTCTGGTAGACGGTCACGTCGTTGCGGCGGGCGCCCGCCGTGATGTGGTCGGCGCCGAAGTGGCGGCCCGCCGTGTCGGTCATGTAGCGCAGCAGGCTCTTCGGGGTGGTCGCGGAGGTGACCGGGTACGTCGCCGGGTAGAGGTAGCCCTCAGGGTTCCCCTTCGCCGCGGCCGGGAGCGGCAGGTCCGACGTCGGCGCCGCCCCTGCGGTCGTGCCGGCGGGTACGCCGAGGGCCTGGTCGACGGCCGCGTAGACCTGGGTCGCCCGACGGCCCTCGGGGATCAGCAGCGTGCGGGCCGCCTCCTGGGTCTTCGGTTCTCGCGTGAGGAGGGGGACGAGCACCGCTGCGGCCACGACGAGGACGAGCAGGGAGCCGATGAACAGCGTCAGGCGGCCGCGCCGGGTGAGGCGCGGGCGGCGGCGGGGCGGGGTGGCCGGGGGCGGGGCATCCGGGGGCTCGTGCGCCATGCGGGCACGCTAACCCGCGCCGGTCCCGGCCCCGGGGACGCCATGCCCGGGGCACGCCTCCCGGTCAGCCCGCCACCGGGGCCATCTCCGTGTCCCGGCGGACCAGTGCCGCGTACCGCCCGTCGAGCCGGAGCAGTTCCTCGTGGGTACCGCGCTCCGCCGTGCGGCCGCCGTCGAGGACGACGATCTGGTCGGCGTCGCGGACGGTGGAGAGCCGGTGGGCGATGGTGATCGTGGTGCGTCCGGCGGAGAGTGCGTCGATGGCCTCCTGGACGGCGAACTCGGTACGGGTGTCGAGTGCGCTCGTCGCCTCGTCCAGGATCAGCACCGGCGGGTCGCGCAGGATCGTCCGCGCGATGGCGAGGCGCTGCTTCTCACCGCCGGAGAAGCGGTAGCCGCGTTCCCCCACGAGGGTGTCGTAGCCGTCGGGGAGCGAGGCGATGTGGTCGTGGATCTGCGCGGCGCGGGCCGCCGCCTCGATCTCCTCGTCGGTGGCGTCCGGCTTCGCGAAGCGCAGATTCTCGGCGACCGAGGCGTGGAAGAGGTACGTCTCCTGCGAGACGACGCCGATCGCCCGGGCGAGGGTGTCGAAGTCGAGGTCGCGCACGTCGACTCCGTCGAGGGTGACCCGGCCGCCGGTCACGTCGTACAGCCGGGGCACCAGGTAGCTGAGGGTGGACTTGCCGGACCCCGTGGGGCCGACGACGGCCAGTCCGGCTCCGGCGGGAACGGTGACATCGACGCCGCTGAGGGTCGGGCCGCTCTTCTCGTCGTAGCTGAAGTCGACGTTCTCGAAGCGGACTTCGCCGCGGATCTTCTCCAGGCGCACCGGGTTCTCCGGCTCCGTGATGTCGACGGTGAGGTCGAGATATTCGAAGATCCGCTGGAAGAGTGCGAGGGACGTCTGCATCTGCACCCCTGTGGAGAGCAGGCTCACGGCGGGGCGGAAGAGGCCCTGCTGGAGGGAGACGAAGGCGACCAGGGTACCGATCGAGACGGCGGGCCCGCCGGACTGCAGGGCTATGCCGGCGGCCCAGTAGATGACGGCCGGCATGGCGGCCATGACGATGCCGATCGTGGACATCCGCCACCGTCCGGCCATGCTGGCACGTACTTCGAGGTCGACCAGCCGCTCGGACTCCTCGGCGAAGCCCTGGGTGAGCGAGTCGGAGCGGCCCATCGTGCGGCCGAGCAGGATGCCGCTGACGGACAGCGACTCGGTGACGGTGGCGGCCATGGCGGCCATCTGCTTCTGGCGCTGGGTGGTGATCTTCTTGCGCTCCCGGCCGACCCGGCGGCTGATCCAGACGAAGACGGGCAGCAGGAGCAGCGAGACGACGGTGAGCCGCCAGTCGAGCGCGAGCATGGCGACGACGGTGGCGATGACCGCGGTGAGGTTGGAGACGAGTGAGGTCGCCGTCGAGGTGACGGTGGCCTGCATGCCCCCGATGTCGTTGGCGATCCGGGACTGGACCTCGCCCGTGCGGGTCCGGGTGAAGAAGGCGAGCGGCATGCGCTGCAGCTGGGTGTAGACGGCGGTGCGCAGGTCGTGCATGACGCGCTGGCCGACGGTGGTGGAGATGAGGGTCTGGAGCACGCCGAAGACGCTGTTCATCACGGCGGTGAGGATCATGCCGAGGGCGAGCAGGGTGAGCAGCCCGGTCCGCCCCTGCGGGAGGGCGGTGTCCAGGATCTCGCGCAGCAGGAACGGCGAGGCGACCGACACCAGCGACGAGGCGCCGACGAGCAGTCCCACCACCGCGAGGCGGCCGCGGTAGGGGCGGAAGAGGCGGAGGATGCGGCGCAGCTCGGCGGGCGGCTGGGCGGCGTCCTTGGGCGGGGGTGTCCACGTGGGTTCGTCGGGTTTCATGAGCTCCTTCGTCGGGCGTGCGACAACAAGGCGGCAACGGTGCGGGGCGGGGCCGCCCGGACGCGGGAATCGCGACCGCGACAGTCGAGCCGAATGAGAGCATAGCTCATTGTTACCCCTACTCACAATGACCGAAGTCCTGATACCGTTCCTGCCATGGACTCCCCCGACCCCGACGGCATGCTCGCCGAACAACTGCTGCGGCTGACGCGCAGGCTCCAGCGCATCCAGGGCCGACAGCTGGAGCCGATCGGCATCACGCCCGCGCAGTTCCGGCTGCTGCGCACCGTCGCTCATTACGACGGACCGCCCCGGATGGCGGATCTCGCGCAGCGCCTCGACGTGGTCCCCCGTGCCGTCACCACGCTGGTCGACGCCCTGGAGGCGAGCGGCAGGGTGCGCCGTGTCCCCGATCCGGACAGTCGTAGGGTGGTCCGGATCGAGATCACGGACGAGGGCATCGCCACGCTCCGCTCGCTGCGCGACGCGCGCCGGGCGGCCGCAGAGGAGATCCTGGCTCCATTGACGGCCGACCAGCGCGAGGTGCTCGGCGACCTGCTGACCGCCCTGGTCAACGGAATGCCGGAGCGCCACTGCTGACCGGTCACGGGACGCGGCGCCGAGCCGTCGGACCGACAAGCCCGCCGAGGAGAACCACCATGCCGCTGCTGGAGCCGGACCCCGACACACTGCGCCCCTCGGCGGTGCGCCCGCCCTCCCACGACCGCGTCCCCGACGCGCGGGCGCAGGGCACGCCGGAGACGCTGCGCACCGACCTCACCGCCCTGCTCGGCGCGGAAAAGGTGCTCTGGAAGGTCTCCGACCTGGTGAAGTACGCCTCGGACGCCAGCCCGTACCGCTTCGTTCCCCAGGTGGTGGTCGTCCCCGAGGACCTGGACGACATCTCGGCGATCCTCTCGTACGCGCACGGCAAGGGCCGCAACGTCGTCTTCCGCGCCGCCGGCACCAGCCTCAACGGCCAGGCCCAGGGCGAGGACATCCTCGTCGACGTCCGGCGGAACTGGGCGGGCGTCGAGGTCCTGGACGACGGCGCCCGCGCCCGTATCCGCCCCGGGACGACGGTCGTACGGGCCAACGCCGCCCTCGCCCGGTACGGCAGGCTGCTGGGCCCCGACCCGGCCAGCGCCATCGCGTGCACGATCGGCGGGGTCGTCGCCAACAACGCCTCGGGCATGACCGCGGGCACCACCCGCAATTCGTACCGGACCGTCTCCTCGCTCACCTTCGTGCTGCCGAGCGGCACCGTCGTGGACACCGGCGATCCGGCGGCCGACGAGGACCTGGCCCGGGCCGAACCCCGCCTGTGCGAAGGGCTGCTGGCGCTGAAGGCGGAGATCGAGGCGGACGCGGCGCTCACGGCCCGTATCCGCGCCAAGTACGAGATCAAGAACACCAACGGCTACCGGCTGGACGCGTTCCTCGACGGCTCGACCCCGGTGGAGATCCTGCGCGGCCTCATGGTCGGCTCCGAGGGGACGTTCGGCTTCATCTCCGAGGTCGTCTTCGACACCCTTCCGCTGGACCGCCGGATCTCCACGGCGCTGCTGTTCTTCCCCTCGCTGACGGCAGCAGCCGCGGCGGTCCCGCTGTTCAACGAGGCGGGGGCCATCGCCGTCGAGCTGATGGACGGCAACACGCTGCGCGCCTCGGTCAGCGTGCAGGGGGTCCCCTCGGACTGGGCGGGGCTGCCGAAGGAGACCGCCGCGCTGCTGGTGGAGTTCCGGGCGCCGGACGAGGCGGGCCAGGAGGCCTGCGAGCGGGCGGCGGCCGATGTGGTGCGGCGGCTGGAGCTGGTCCGGCCCGTCACCTCGGTGACCAACGAGTTCACCCGGGACGTCCGCACCATCTCCGGTTACTGGAAGGCCCGCAAGGCGTTCGTCACCGCGGTCGGCGGCTCCCGCCCCTCGGGTACGACGCTGATCACCGAGGACTTCGCGGTCCCGCCGTCCCGGTTGGCCGACGCCTGCGAGGCGCTGCTCGCGCTCCAGGCCGAACACGGCTTCGACGCCGCCGTCGCCGGTCACGCGGCGCACGGCAACCTGCACTTCCTGCTGGCCTTCGACGCGGCCCGCCCGTCCGACGTCGACCGGTACGCCGCCTTCATGGCGGACTTCTGCCGGCTGACGGTGGAGCGGTTCGACGGATCACTCAAGGCGGAGCACGCGACCGGCCGCAACATCGCCCCCTTCCTCGAACTGGAGTGGGGCCCGCAGGCCACCGAGCTGATGTGGCGTACGAAGCAGGTCATCGACCCCGACGGGGTCCTGGCGCCGCGGATCGTCCTCGACCGCGACCCGAAGGCCCATCTGCGCGGGCTGAAGACCATCCCGAAGGTCGAGGCGATCGCCGACCCCTGCATCGAGTGCGGCTTCTGCGAACCGACCTGCCCCAGCCACGACCTGACGACCTCACCGCGTCAGCGGATCGTGCTGCGCCGCGAGATGATGCGCCAGCCCGACGGTTCGCCCGTCGAGACGGGGCTGGCCGACGCCTACGGCTACGACGCTGTGGACACCTGCGCCGGGGACTCCACCTGCAAACTGGCCTGCCCCGTCGGCATCGACACGGGCGCCATGATGAAGAGCTTCCGCCACCAGCGGCACTCTCCGCGCGAGGAGCGGGTCGCCGCGCTCGCCGCCAAGCACTTCCGTACGGCGGAGACGGCGGCGCGGCTGGCCGTCGCCGCGGCGAGCCGGGTCGACGACCGGCTGCTGCAAGGCGTCACCCGGCTCGCCCGCCGGGCGGTGCACCCCGATCTGGTCCCCGAGTGGCTTCCGGAGATCCCCGGCGCCGCGCCCCGCAAGCTGCCGCGCACCTCCAGGGCAGGGGCGAGCGCCGTCTACTACCCGGCCTGCGTCAATCGCATCTTCGGCAGCCCGGACGGCCATCGCGGCCCGTCGCTGCCGCAGGCGGTGGTGGCCGTGTCGGCCCGGGCGGGAAAGCCCGTCTGGATCCCGGACGACGTCAACGGCACCTGCTGCGCCACCATCTGGCACTCCAAGGGGTACGACTCCGGCAACGCCGTGATGGCCAACCGGATCGTGGAAGCGGCCTGGGGCTGGACGGCCGGCGGGAAGCTGCCGCTGGTGGTCGACGCCTCCTCGTGCACGCTGGGCATCGCCCATGAGGTGGTCCCGTATCTCACCGAGGACAACCGGGCGCTGCACCGGGAGCTGACCGTGGTCGACTCCCTGGTCTGGGCCGCGGACGAGCTGCTGCCGGAGCTGACGGTGGAGCGGAAGTCCCGTTCGGCCGTGCTGCACCCGACCTGTTCCATGGAGCATCTGGACGATGTGGACCGGCTGCGCGCGATCGCCGATGCCTGCGCGGACGAGGCCGTGGTCCCCGACGACGCCGCGTGCTGCGGTTTCGCGGGCGACCGGGGGATGCTGCACAAGGAGCTGACTGCGTCCGCGACCGCCAAGGAGGCCGCCGAGGTGCGGTCCCGGGAGTACGACGCGTACCTCTCGGCCAACCGGATGTGCGAGATCGGCATGGACCGGGCGACGGGCCGCTCGTACCACTCGGCTCTGATGGAGCTGGAGTGGGCGACCCGCCCCGGCCCCGCCTGACGGTGCGGGTCAGGCGCGGAGGCTGGCCCGGTCGCCCATGACGACGACCGGGTGCTGCTTCGGGTCGAGTGTGCGCAGCAGCTTCTCCATGGCCTGCTTGGACACGCTCACGCACGCCGAGGTGCCGCTGCCGTGGTCCATGTGCAGCCAGATGCTGCCGCCCTTGGTCTGGCCCTGCGGGCGCGTCGGGTCGTTGGGCGGGGTGCCCTTGACCCGGTTGTAGTCGATGGCGATGACGTAGTCGAAGTCGTGCCAGTGGGACTTGGCCCAGTAGTGCGGGGCCTGGATCGAGGCGGTCTGCGTGTACGGGAGGCGGGCGCCCGGGTCGGGCAGGACACCGGCCGCGTCGCTGAGGGTGTAGACGCCGACGGGGCTGCGCTTGTCGTTCTCGTGGTGGTCGGGCGTCCAGCCCTTCTTGCCGTTGTGGCCCTTCCAGGAGGCGGCCCTGTCCCAGGTGGAGCCGGACTTGGTGTAGAGCACGACGGTGGAGTCCGCGGAGTTCTTGCCCTCGCCGTAGACGGCGACGACCTGGCGCGAGTCGGCCGGGATCTGCGACTGGAGCCGGTCGCCCACATCGGGGATGCGCTTCAGGTCCTTGACGGGGGCCTTCGTACTGCCCTTTCCGGCGGCCGGCCGCTCGCCGGCGGCGCCCTTCTTCGTGTCCTGTCCGTCACCGCAGGACGTCAGGGTCGTGAGCAGGACACCGCAGGCGGCCGCCGAGGCCACCATCCGAACCGCACCGGCTATACGCATCCGTCCATGCTCGCACCTGGCGATGTACGCGGCCGTCCACCCTGGGCGGCCCCGGCGAATGCGTGCCGAATCTTTACCCGTCGTCTTTGCCCGTCCGGGGCGCGCGGCCCGGACGCATCCCAGCAGCACCTGAGGCCGCACCCGTATCCGCCGCCGCGTAAAACCGTTTGCCGCGATCCCGGCGACAGGCAAGGCTTGCGCGGTCCGGTTCCCCCGCCCGCGTATCCCGTGGGCAACCCAGTGCTGCCCCGACGCGCTTTCGCGGCGCCTCGCGGGCCCGGCCTCTTCCGATCCTTTGGGATGTCATGCACATTCGCGATCTTCCGTACTCGGACCCCGGCGATCCCGACGTCCGTTCAGGCCCCCGCTTCCTGCTGTGGCTGGGCCGCAATCAGATCCGCGGCCAGCTCAAGTCCTTGTTCTGGGGGCTGGTGCACCAGTGCTCGATCGCGGGGTACCCGCTGACGGTGGGGCTCGCCGTCCAGGCCGTGGTGGACCGGTCCGGCAGCAGGCTCGCGCTGGCCTGTGGGCTGACCGCGCTGCTGGGCGTGCTGACCGCGGTGGGCGACGCGATGCTCCACCGGGCCGCCGTCACCAACTGGATCACCGCCGCCGCCCGGATCCAGCAGCTGCTGTCCCGCAAGACCGCCGAGCTGGGCTCGCTCCTGACCCGCCGGGTCGCTGCGGGCGAGGTGGTGGCGGTGTCCACGGGTGACGTGGAGAAGATCGGGTGGTTCGTCGAGGCGCTCTCGCGCTTCCTGGCCGCCGCCACGGCCCTCGTCGTCATCAGCGTGGGGCTCGTCCTCTACCTTCCGTCGCTCGGCGTTCTGGTGGCGGTCGCGATGCCGTTCCTCGCCCTGTCCGTCCTGCCGTTGCTGCCGCGTGCCACCCGGCGGGCGGATGTGCAGCGCGAGAAGGGCGGCCGGGCCACCGAACTCGCCTCGGACACCGTGGCCGGGCTGCGCGTCCTGCGCGGCATCGGCGGCGAGGAGCTGTTCCTGGACCGCTACCGGCGCGCTTCGCAGGAGGTCCGCGAGGCCGCGGTGCACAGCGCCCGGATGTGGTCCCTGATCTCGGCGGTCCAGGTGCTGCTGCCCGGCGTGCTGCTGCTCGGCTTGGTCGTGTACGGGGCCTCGCTGGCGCGGGACGGCAGGATCGAGGTGGGCCAGCTGGTGACGGTGTACAGCGCGGCGACCCTGACCCTGTTCCCACTGCGGCACTTCGAGGAGATCGCCATGGCGTACTCCTTCTCCCGCCCCTCCGCGCAGCGCGCCGTACGCGTGCTGTCGCTGAGCCGGAACACCCGCCCGGCCACCGTCGACACCGTTCCGGCCGGTGACCTGTACGACCCGGTCACCGGGCTGCTGGCCCCGCGGGGCGCGTTCACCGCGGTCGTCTGCGGCGACCCCGACGAGGCGGGGCGGCTGGCGGAACGGCTCGGCGGACACGCCCAGCCCGAGGCACCGGACACCGACGCCCCCGAGCCGCCCTCCGTCCTGCTGGGCGGCGTGCCGCTGGACGAACTGGAATTGGGCGCGGCGCGGGCCGCCGTGCTCGTCCAGGACAAGGACCCCGTGCTGCTCTCGGGCACCCTGCGCGAACTGCTGGACGTTCCGTCGTCCGGACAGGTGGAGGCCGCGGCCGCCCTGTCCGCCGCGCAGTGCGACGACGTGCTGGCCGCGCTGGCCCAGGCGTCCCCCGAGCCGGGCCGCGAGCCGCTGGACACCCGGATCACCGAACGCGGCCGGTCCCTGTCCGGCGGCCAGCGCCAGCGGCTCGCCCTGGCCCGGTCGCTGCTCACCGACCCGGACACGCTCGTCCTGGACGAGCCCACCTCCGCGGTCGACTCGCACACCGAGGCCCGTGTCGCGGCGGGCGTCAAGGCGCTGCGCGCGGACCGTACGACCGTCGTGTTCTCCTCGTCGCCCCTGCTCCTCGACCTGGCCGACCGGGTGGCGCTGGTGCACGGCGGCACGGTGGTGGCGGTCGGTACGCACCGCGAGCTGATGGGCACCGAGGAGCGCTACCGCGCCGTCGTCACCCGCGAGACCGACGACGAAGCGGAGGCCGCGGCCGCACCGGAGCACGGCGAGCGCGCCGTCGAAGGCCGGGAAGCACACCAGGAAATCGAGGAACGGGCATGAAAGGACAGGCCATGACCGGCGTCGCCCCACCGGCCCAGGAACCGCCCGCCCAGGACACCCCCACCCGGGCGGCTCCCGCCCACGTACCCCCCGCCTACGACCCGGCGGCCCCCGAGACCGCCGCCACCCTGCCGGTCGGCCGGCCCGCGACCGTTCGGGCCTACGTCCTGGAGCTGATGCGGCGCCACCGCAAGCCGTTCCTCGTGGTGACCCTGCTCAACACGTGCGCGGTGATCGCGTCCATCGTGGGCCCGTACCTGCTGGGCGGCCTCGTGGAGGATCTGTCCGACGAGGTGCGCGACCTGCGTCTGGAGCGCACCGCCGTGGTGTTCGCGCTGGCGCTCGTCGTGCAGACGGTGGCCACCCGGATGATGCGGCTGCGCAGCGCCATGCTGGGCGAGGAGATCCTCGCCGACCTCCGCGAGGACTTCCTCGTCCGGTCGGTGCGGCTGCCGCCGGGCGTGCTGGAGCGGGCCGGGACGGGTGACCTGCTGTCCCGGATCACCACCGACATCGACCGGCTCGCCAACGCCATGCGCGAGGCCGTCCCGCAGCTGACGATCGGCGTGGTGTGGGTGGGCCTGCTGGTCGCCGCCCTCACCGTCACCGCTCCCCCGCTGGCCCTGGCGGTCGTCGTGGCGCTGCCGGTGCTGCTCATCGGCTGCCGCTGGTACTTCCGCCGGGGGCCCTCCGCGTACCGCTCGGAGGCCGCCGGTTACGCGGCGGTCGCCGCGGCCCTGGCGGAGACCGTGGACGCGGGACGGACCGTGGAGGCGCACCGGCTGGGGGCGCGCCGGGTCGCGCTGTCGGACCTGCGGGTCGAGCAGTGGACCGCGTGGGAGCGGTACACGCTGTTCCTGCGGACGGTGCTGTTCCCGGTCATCAACGTCACGTACGCGACGATCCTCGGGGCGGTCCTGCTGCTCGGCGGCTGGTTCGTCATCGAGGGGTGGATGACCGTCGGCCAGCTCACCACGGGTGCGCTGCTCGCCCAGATGATGGTGGACCCGATCGGTCTGATCCTGCGCTGGTACGACGAGTTGCAGGTGGCCCAGGTGTCGCTGGCGCGGCTGGTGGGCGTCCGGGAGATCGAGCCGGACGCGGGGGACGCGTCGGTGTCCCCGGACGGGCGGGATGTGCGGGCCGACGAGGTGCGCTTCGGGTACGTGGACGGGGTCGACGTGCTGCACCGGGTGTCGCTGGACGTCGCGCCGGGCACGCGGGTGGCGCTGGTCGGCCCGTCGGGTGCGGGCAAGTCGACGCTGGGCCGGTTGCTGGCGGGGATCTACGCGCCCCGGGCCGGCGAGGTCACGCTGGGTGGCGCGCGTCTGTCGCGGATGGTGACGGAGCGGGTGCGGTCGCACGTGGCGCTGGTCAACCAGGAGCACCACGTGTTCGTCGGCTCGCTGCGGGACAACCTGCGGCTGGCCCGTACGGACGCCGAGGACGCGGAGCTGTGGGCGTCGCTCGCCGCGGTCGACGCGGACGGCTGGGCGCGGGCGCTGGAGCAGGGGCTCGACGCCGAGGTCGGCTCAGGGGGCCTGGTGATCACCCCGGCGCAGGCCCAGCAGATCGCGCTCGCCCGGCTGGTGCTGGCCGATCCGCACACGCTGGTCCTGGACGAGGCCACGTCGCTGCTGGATCCGCGGGCGGCCCGCAACCTGGAGCGGTCGCTCGCCCGGGTGCTGGAGGGCCGTACGGTGGTGGCGATCGCGCACCGGCTGCACACCGCGCACGACGCGGACGTGATCGCCGTGGTCGAGCAGGGCCGGATCACGGAGCTGGGCAGCCACGACGAGCTGGTGGCGGCGGACGGGGCGTACGCGGCGCTCTGGCGCTCCTGGCACGGCTGAGGGTCCCGGGGGCCGGTGCGCCGGCCCCCGGATTCGGCGCCCGGGCGGCTCAGATGACGTTCATCGCCGCCGCCGCGCCCACTCCCCCGAGGATCATGAAGACCGGCATCAGCACCTTGATCTCCACCCAGCTGCCGGCCTTGAAGCGCATGGCCTTGGGCGGGCCGATCGGGTACCAGCGCTTGCGGCCCAACGGGATCGGCCACAGGATCGGGCAGCCCGAGACGGTCAGCGCGTCGCCGATGTCGTGGACGAGGGCGCCCAGCACGATCGGCAGCCCGAGCCACAGGTACTCCTGGCCGGGGTCGGTGAACAGCCAGTCCGCGCCGTTGCCCGGCTTGTCGAGGATGCCCGCGAGGATCCAGGCGCTGGTCGCGCCGAGCAGCCACACCAGGACGTCGCTGGAGACGCGGGCGGCCCGCCAGAGCAGCCCCTCGACGGCGAGGACCAGGTGGACGAAGAGGATCCCGAGGACCCCCCACCGCCCGCCGCTGATCGCGACGGCGGAGGCGCCCGCCCCGATCAGGACGGCCCAGACCCAGGTATGGGTGAGGGTGCGGTGGCCGCCGTTGCGGTTCGAGTCGCCCCGCAGCTTGGTGGCCTTGTAGACGGCGTGCGAGAGCTTGTCGACGATCTCGCACACCCCGCGCGAGAGGGGGCCGAAGGCGCGCGAGATGGTCGCCGACTTGTGGTCGAGGTCGGGCGCGAGCGCGGCGCCCGCGCTGATCAGCGCCCCGACGACGAGGACGGGCCACGGCATGGTGTGGCCGGTGGCCGCCGCCGCGGCTCCCACCCCCAGCCAGGCCGCCGCCCCCGACAGAGAGTGTGCCGGTCCCATCATGACTGCCGAGCCCCCGTAGGTGTCGCCGCGTGCGCCTGGTGGTGCCCGGGCGCGAGACTCGGCCACCGCCGTTGCGGCGTGGCCGAGTTGAGAGGGAAGCGTATCGTCCGTGATCTTCGGGCCGTCGTCCGGTTCCCTCATCGGGGCGGAAGACAGGCAAGATGGGGGCGTGACCCTTATCGATCAGCTCCCCCCGACCGACGATCCCGACGCTCTCTTCGAGGCTTTCTCGTCCTGGACCGAGACGCAGGGGATCACCCTCTACCCCGCTCAGGAGGAGGCGCTGATCGAGGTGGTGTCCGGGGCCAACGTGATCCTTTCCACGCCCACGGGGTCCGGGAAGAGCCTGGTCGCGGCGGGGGCGCACTTCACGGCGCTGGCCCAGGACAAGGTCACCTTCTACACCGCGCCGATCAAGGCGCTGGTCTCGGAGAAGTTCTTCGACCTGTGCAAGCTGTTCGGTACGGAGAACGTCGGCATGCTCACCGGGGACGCCTCGGTCAACGCCGACGCCCCGGTGATCTGCTGCACCGCCGAGGTGCTGGCCTCGATCGCGCTGCGTGACGGGAAGTACGCGGACATCGGCCAGGTCGTGATGGACGAGTTCCACTTCTACGCGGAGCAGGACCGCGGCTGGGCCTGGCAGATCCCGATCCTGGAGCTGCCGCAGGCGCAATTCGTCCTGATGTCGGCGACGCTCGGCGACGTCCGGATGTTCGAGGAGGACCTGACACGGCGCACCGGCCGCCCGACCTCCGTGGTGCGCTCGGCGACCCGTCCCGTACCGCTGAGCTACGAGTACCGGCTGACGCCGATCACCGAGACGCTCACGGAGCTCCTGGACACCCGGCAGTCGCCGGTGTACATCGTGCACTTCACGCAGGCGGCCGCGGTGGAGCGGGCGCAGTCGCTGATGAGCATCAACATGTGCACCAAGGAGGAGAAGGAGAAGATCGCCGATCTCATCGGCAACTTCCGCTTCACCACCAAGTTCGGCCAGAACCTCTCGCGGTACGTACGCCACGGGATCGGTGTGCACCACGCGGGCATGCTCCCCAAGTACCGCAGGCTGGTGGAGAAGCTGGCGCAGGCGGGTCTGCTGAAGGTGATCTGCGGTACGGACACGCTGGGCGTCGGCGTCAACGTACCGATCCGCACGGTGCTGTTCACCGCGCTCACCAAGTACGACGGCACCCGGGTGCGGACGCTGCGGGCGCGGGAGTTCCACCAGATCGCCGGCCGGGCCGGGCGGGCGGGCTTCGACACGGCGGGCTTCGTCGTCGCCCAGGCGCCCGAGCACGTCATCGAGAACGAGAAGGCGGTCAAGAAGGCGGGTGACGACCCGAAGAAGAAGCGGAAGGTCGTCCGCAAGAAGGCACCCGAGGGCTTCGTGGCCTGGTCGGAGACCACGTTCGACAAGCTCATCCAGTCCGATCCGGAGCCGCTGACCTCGCGTTTCCGGGTCACGCACACGATGCTGCTGTCCGTGATCGCCCGGCCGGGCAACGCCTTCGAGGCGATGCGGCATCTGCTGGAGGACAACCACGAGCCGCGCCGGGCGCAGTTGCGGCACATCCGCCGGGCCATCGCGATCTACCGGTCGCTGCTGGACGGCGGTGTGGTGGAGCAGCTGGCCGAGCCGGACGCCGAGGGGCGCATCGTGCGGCTCACCGTGGACCTCCAGCAGGACTTCGCGCTGAACCAGCCGCTGTCCACGTTCGCGCTGGCCGCGTTCGAGCTGCTGGACCCGGACTCGCCGTCGTACGCGCTGGACATGGTCTCCGTGGTGGAGTCGACGCTCGACGACCCGCGCCAGATCCTGGCCGCGCAGCAGAACAAGGCGCGCGGCGAGGCGGTCGGGCAGATGAAGGCCGACGGCATCGAGTACGAGGAGCGCATGGAGCTGCTCCAGGAGGTGACGTACCCGAAGCCGCTGAGCGAGCTGCTGTGGCACGCGTACGACGTCTACCGGCGCAGCCACCCCTGGGTGGGCGACCATCCGGTGTCGCCGAAGTCGGTGATCCGTGACATGTACGAACGGGCCATGACGTTCACGGAGTTCACGTCGAACTACGAGCTGGCGCGGACCGAGGGCATCGTGCTGCGGTATCTGGCGAGCGCGTACAAGGCGCTGGAGCACACCATTCCGGACGACCTCAAGTCGGAGGACCTGGAGGATCTGATCGCCTGGCTGGGCGAGATGGTCCGTCAGGTCGACTCCAGTCTGCTGGACGAGTGGGAGCAGCTGGCCAACCCCGAGGTGGAGACCGCCGAGCAGGCGCAGGAGCGGGCCGACGAGGTCAAGCCGGTCACCGCGAACGCCCGGGCGTTCCGGGTGCTGGTGCGCAACGCGATGTTCCGCCGGGTGGAGCTGGCCGCGCTGGACCGGGTCCGGGACCTGGGCGAGCTGGACGCGGACACGGGCTGGGACGAGGACGCGTGGGGCGAGGCGATGGACGCGTACTGGGACGAGTACGAGGAGCTGGGCACCGGTCCCGACGCGCGCGGTCCGAAGCTGCTGAAGATCGACGAGGACGCGGCGCACGGTGTGTGGCGGGTCCGCCAGACGTTCGCCGACCCGAACGGCGACCACGACTGGGGCATCAGCGCGGAGGTCGACCTCGCCGCGTCGGACGAGGAGGGCCGGGCGGTCGTGCGGGTCACGTCCGTGGGCCAGTTGTGAGAGTGGAGAAGAACGGCATGACGAACCCCGCCGAGCGCCTGGTCGATCTGCTCGACCTGGAGCGGATCGAGGTCAACATCTTCCGCGGCCGGAGCCCCGAGGAGTCCCTGCAACGGGTCTTCGGCGGCCAGGTGGCGGGGCAGGCGCTGGTGGCGGCGGGCCGCACCACGGACGGGGACCGTCCGGTGCACTCGCTGCACGCCTACTTCCTGCGGCCGGGGCGTCCCGGGGTGCCGATCGTGTACGACGTGGAGCGCGTCCGGGACGGCAGGTCGTTCACCACCCGGCGGGTGACGGCCGTCCAGCAGGGCCGGACGATCTTCAACCTGACGGCGTCGTTCCACCGCCCGGAGGAGGCGGGCTTCGAGCACCAGCTGCCGCCTGCCCGGGCGGTACCGGACCCGGAGGAGCTGCCGACGGTCGCCGAGGAGGTGCGCGAGCACCTGGGCGGTCTGCCGGACGCCCTGGAGCGGATGGCGCGGCGCCAGCCGTTCGACATCCGCTATGTGGACCGGCTGCGGTGGACGCGGGAGGAGATCAAGGACGCGGACCCGCGCAGCGCGGTGTGGATGCGCGCGGTGGGGCCGCTGGGCGACGATCCGCTGGTGCACACCTGCGCGTTGACGTACGCGAGCGACATGACGCTGCTTGACGCGGTCCGCATCCCGGTGGAGCCGTTGTGGGGGCCGCGCGGCTTCGACATGGCGTCGCTGGACCACGCGATGTGGTTTCACCGGCCGTTCCGGGCGGACGAGTGGTTCCTGTACGACCAGGAGTCGCCGGTCGCGACGGGCGGGCGGGGTCTGGCGCGCGGCCGGATCTACGACCGGGCGGGCAATCTGCTGGTGTCGGTGGTGCAGGAGGGCCTGTTCCGGCGGCTGGGCGAGGCCCCGTCCGCGTAACCCCCTCTGACGGTAGGGCTACTGTTCGACTTCCCGATCATCGCAACGGAGGAGCGCGCACGTGGCCACCGTCCTGAAAGTGAGTCCGGTCGCGACGGGGAGGAAGCCGCGCAAGGGCGCGCCGGCGCCCGTTCCCCTGTCGCCCTTCAGCCATGTCGTCAAGGTCACGGACGAGCCGGGCGCGGAGTCGCGGGTGCTGGCGCATCTGGAGCGGGAGCTGCCGCCGGGCGGCATACCCGCCTACCTCGCGGCCCGGAAGACCGGCGCCCGCTCCTTCGTCCTGTGGGCCGACCCGGAGCGCCGCGCCCGACTGGCGACGGTCGTCACCTCGTCGGCCGGTGACGGGATTTCGGCGTACCAGGTGCTGGGCGGTTACGGGGAGTTGCTGGGCACCGTCGTCCGGGAGAAGGCGTGCTCGGGCAAGGGCCTGCGCACCCGCTGGACGGTCACCCAGACCGGCTGCCCCGAGGCCGTTGGCCTCAAGGGCCGGATCTTCTGGTGGTACGTGTGGTGGCTGCTGTTTCCGCTGTGGCTGGCGATCGGGGTGGGCAGCCTGGTGAACGGAGGGGGCGATGTGCCGCGCGGGCCCCGGCGCATCCGCTGGCGGGCTGCGGGTGAGACCCCGTTCGAGTTCCATTCCGACGGTGAGATCGTCGTACACGCGCAGTGGACCGACCAGCGGCTGGCGGCGGCGCTGACGGCGCTGATCACCTCGTTCGACAGCTGGCTGGGCACGCCCTGGGACGACAAGCGGGAGTAACGGCCCTCATCTCCGGTATCGCTGTGCCACCGCCCCGAAGGCGGCCTTGGGTTCCCACTCCATGTCGGGGTAGGCCCGCCCCCGGCGCCCTTCGAGGAGTCTGACGATGCCCAGCCCCGCCCGGTCCAGGTCGTCCCTGGGATCGCCGTCCGGGCGGTGCGGGTAGCCGGGCAGGGCGAACAGGAAGACGAACGCGCTGTCCACACCCTCGGTCTCGAAGACCTCCAGGAGTTCGCTCAGGTACGCGGCCTGGCCGGCCTCGTCGCGCTCGTAGACGCCGTCCAGCCGTACCGGGTCCTTGGTCAGCGGGTCGAGCTCGACCACCTCCAGGACCCGCCCGCCCCGGTCCCCCGCGCCACGGTAGGCCGCGGTGCCGAACCCGGTGACGGCGAGCGGCTTCGGGCCACGGGCCAGGGTGCGGACCGCGTCGCGGAACCGGTCGGCGATCTCTGCGGAGCGGATCAGCTCGTACGTCACGATGTCGAAGGGCGCCCAGTCGACCTGCTCGAACTGGATGGCCGCGTACGTGAGGGTGCCCCCGTAGTTCTCGCGGACGGCGGCCACGGCGTCGCCGAGGAACGCGTTGACGCGCACGCCGAGTTCACGGATCGCCCCGGCCCGCCGCTCGGGGCGGCTCATCAGCTGTCCGACCCGTTCCTCGGGGCTCTCTCCGGGCAGGAACCCCCGGTTCATCACGCTCAGCTCGACGCCCGCGACGAACACGACCGCGGCGCCCTCCCGCCTGAGCCGTTCCGCTCGTGCGGCGCAGTCGCGGAAGAGCGTGAGGATCTGCTCCGGTTCCAGCTCCAGCGGATAGGGCGAGAACCAGACCTCCAGGCCGAGTGCGGCCGCGGCGGAGGCGGCCTGTTCCAGCCGGTCCGGGTCGCCTCCGATGATCTGGACGGCGTCGCAGTGCAGGTCGTCGCGGATGATCGCCAGTTCGCGCCGGACCACCGCGAGGTCGAAGTGCTCGCGCGAGGTGCGGCCGTGCAGGACGAATCCGGTGTCGTAGGTCATTCCTCTTGCCCGCATGGCGGCGTCCTCTCCGTCGGTTCGGTCCGGCCGAGGCTGACAGTAAAAATGCGCGCACGCAAGTTTGCGTGCACGCATCCCATGTGGAACGCTGGCGCGGTGACGACACCACCGGGACTGCGGGAGCGCAAGAAACAGGCCACCCGCGAGGCGCTGCGCGAGGCGGCGCTGCGCCTGGCCATCGAGCACGGGCCCGACCGGGTGCGGGTCGAGGACATCGCCGAGGCGGCCGGCGTCTCGCCGCGTACGTACAACAACTACTTCGCCAGCCGCGAGCAGGCGATCGTCTCGGCCGTCACCGCCGACCGGGAGGCGCGCGTCGCGGCGGCCGTCACGGCCCGGGCGGCGGAAGTCCGCCTGGCCGACGCCGTCACCGAAGCGGTGGTCGAGCAGTACACGGACCCCGGTGCGCACGGCCGGGAGGCGGTGCTGCTCGTCACCACCCGGCCCGCGCTGCGCGACGCCTTCCTCGACGCCACCGCCGGCATCGAGCCCCCGCTCACCACGGCCGTCGCGGCACGCCTGGACGACACCCCGGCGCCGACCGCCCGCGTCCTCGCGGCGAGTGTGGCCGCCGCCGTCCGTATCGCGCTGGAAGGCTGGATCCAGCCGGCCGGGACCGCCGGGACTCCGGGTGCCGGAGGACTGGTCGTGCCGGCCGGCTCACTGGCCGGCCGGCTCCGCGCGGCACTGGCCCCGCTCGCGCCCGCGTTCGACGCCGCCGAGAATCGCGTCCGGCCGTGAGGTGCGTGCCGCCCCACCTCGGCGGATAGCCCGTCCGGGCGGTCCCGGCCAACCGGTGCGCTCCTTGAGGCGAGCCCTCGCGTCCTGGCCGGGCGGCGGCACGGAAGGTGGTCGCGCGCGCTGGTGTGCGGGTCGCGTCCGGCGCCCGGGTGCGCTGGAGGAGGCGGGTCGATGACGGCGGACCAGGTGTACGTGGGGCTCGGGCTGATCGTGGTCCTCGCGGTCGGTTCGCAGCTGCTGGCGAGGCGATTGCGGGTGCCGGCACTGCTCGTGCTGCTGCCGGCCGGGTTCACCGCCGGGGCGCTCACCGACGACATCGATCCCGAACGGCTCCTCGGACCCTCCTTCTCGCCGCTGGTGTCGCTCGCGGTGGCCGTGATCCTGTACGACGCCGGGCTCGGCCTGGACCTGAAGCGGCTCAGGGGGCACAACCGGCGGGTGGTGATCCGGCTGCTGTGGCTGGGGGCGCTGCTGACGCTGGTGTCCGCCGCGCTCTTCGCCGTACCCGTGCTGGACATGTCGGCGAAGGCGGCGGTCATGCTCGCGGCGATCCTCGTCGTGTCGGGCCCGACGGTCGTGGGGCCGCTGCTCGCCTTCGTACGGCCCACGGAGCGGCTGCGGCGCATCCTCATCTGGGAGGGTGCTCTGATCGACCCGGTCGGCGGCATTCTGGGGGCGCTCGTCTTCCACGGGGTCGTGGCGGGCGACCGGCGGGGGTTCGGCAGCGGGCTCGGGCACTTCCTGGCCAGCGCGGCGGTGGGCGTGGGGGCGGGCGCGGCCGGTGCGGCGGTGCTGTGGCTGGTGCTGCGGCGGGCGCGGCTCAGCGAGGAACTGGAGACGTCGCTCCAGCTGGCCGCCGTGGTCGGGGTGGCCGCGGCCTGCGACGCGCTGCGCGACGACACGGGGCTGATCTCGGCCGTCGTCATGGGGATGGCGATGGCCAATCTGCCCGGTCTCGATCTGCCGGCGCGCCGCCCGTTCTTCGAGACGCTGGTCTCCCTGATCATCGGCCTGCTCTTCGTCTCCATCTCGGCGACGGTCACCCCGGCGTCGCTGCGGCACGTGGTGCTGCCCTCGCTGGCGCTGACCGCTCTCCTCGTCCTGGTGACCCGGCCGCTCATCGCCCACCTCGCGGCGGCCGGCACCGACGTACCCGCGCGGGAGCGGTGGTTCATCGGCTGGATGGCGCCCCGGGGCATCGTCGCCGCGGCCACCGCCTCCACGTTCTCCTCCGAGCTGGCCGGGCACCACATCGCCGGTGCGGAGCGCATCCTGCCCGCGACCTTCATGGTGATCGTGGCGGCGGTGACGCTCTACGGCCTGACGGCGTTCCCGGCGGCGCGGCGGCTCGGGGTGCTGCGGCCCGCCCGGTCCCGGCCGCTGCTGGTGGGCGGGGCGCCCTGGGCGGTGGACCTGGCGGGCGCCCTGAGCGCGGCGGGGCTCGACGTGCTGATGTGGGCGGGCGCGGAGGAGGAGCGGGCGCGGATCACGGCGGCGGGGCTGAAGCTGGCGCCCGGCGAGCTGCTCGCCTCGGCCACCGGCGCCGGTGCGGAGCTGGAGGGGATCACCTCGGTGCTGCTGCTCACCGGCGAGGACGACTTCAACGCGCTGGCGTCGCTCACGCTCCGGGAGAGCGTCGAGGGGGAGATCGGCCGGCTCGCCCCGCCCTCCGCGAACCACGGTGTGGTGGCCCCGTACACGGACGGCGAGGCCCTGTTCGGGCCCGGTCTCACCCGGCCCGAGATCGCCCGGAAGTACGAGGCCGGCGCGCGGGTGGTGACGCGGCCGGCGGACAGCCCGCCGGCGCCCGGGGAGCACATGCTGTTCGTGGTGCGGCCGGAGGGCCGGCTCGTCCCGGCCACACAGAGTGGTCGCCCGGAGCCGGCTCCGGGCGACACGCTCGTTCTGCTGAGGGAGCCTTAAGGCCCCGTCAGGCCTTCGCGCGGTGGTCCGGGCCCGCGCAGAGCGCCCAGATGATGAAGACGTCGATGGCGATGAGCACGATGGACCAGAGCGGGTAGTGCGGTAGCCACAGGAAGTTGGCCAGTGCTCCGAGCCCGGCGAGGACCACGCCCACCGCCCGCGCCCAGAAGGCCCCGGTGAACAGTGCGCAACCGGCGAGGACGATGACGATGCCGAGGATGAGGTGGATCCACCCCCAGCCCGTCAGATTGAACTGGAAGACGTAGTTGCGCGTGGCGACGAACACGTCGTCCTTGGCGATGGCCGCGATGCCCTGAAAGATCGCCATGGCACCACCGAAGATCATCAGGACCGCGGCGAACGCGGTCCAGCCCGCGCGGGCTGGATGGTGTGATCCGTTGGTGCCGTGTGAAGCCGCCGGTGCGCTGCCCGTGTTGCCCATGTCGGGCCTCCCTTTCTGGCGCGGTCGCCCGGCGCGGACCGGAGCCGAACCGGACGTTCCGCTTCCAGAGTGTCATGAGGACGCGTGTCCGGCAGTACGGCGGGCAGGGGGCGGGTGGCGCGCACCGCCTACGATCACGTCGCGGCCGGTCCGTAGGGGATTCGGCCAGGCGCTCGCTGTTCCGTGGAAGGACCTGCCCCCATGACCGAGATCGTCCCGGTGTCCGGCCCCGAGCTGGTCACCTACGCCGATGAGCTGGCCGCCCTGCTGGTGGAGACTGTCGAGGAAGGCTCGTCCGTGGGCTTCCTGGCGCCCTTGGACCGGGGTGCCGCCGCCGAGTGGTGGCGCGCCCGGGCCGCGTCCGTGGAGGCGGGGCGGCTTCAGGCGTGGATCGCCCGGGACGGGGAGCGCATCTCGGGCACCATCGGCCTGGTCCGGGCGCCGCTGCCCAACGCCCGCCACCGCGCGGAGGTGACCAAGCTGATGGTCCGCCCCTCGGCACGCGGGCGGGGGCTCGGCCGTGAGCTGCTGGCCGCGGCCGAGCGCGCGGCGGCCGAGGACGGCGTCACGCTCCTGGTCCTGGACACCGAGAGCGGCAGCCCCGCGGAGCGGCTGTACCGCGCGGCGGGGTGGACGGAGTGCGGTTCCGTTCCGGACTACGCGGCCGGGCCGGACGGGGTCCTGAAGCCGACGACCTTCTACTACAAGGCGGTCGGCCGCGTCGCCGACGCTTCCCTGGGGTGAGAATGGGCCGGGAAGACACCGACGAGGAGACATCGATGACGCTGTACGACATTCCGCTGCGCACCCTCACCGGCGAGCCGACGTCGCTGGGCGACTACCGCGGGCAGGCCGTGCTGCTGGTGAACGTGGCATCCAAGTGCGGACTGACCCCGCAGTACGCCGGTCTGGAACGGCTCCAGAAGGAGTACGGAGACCGCGGGTTCACCGTGCTCGGTGTGCCGTGCAACCAGTTCGGCGGCCAGGAGCCGGGGACCTCCGAGGAGATCGAGACGTTCTGCTCGACGACATACGGGGTGAGCTTCCCGCTGCTGGAGAAGACCGAGGTGAACGGTGCGAACCGGCACCCGCTGTACGCGGAGCTGACCCAGGTGGCGGACGCCGACGGCGAGGCCGGGGACGTCCAGTGGAACTTCGAGAAGTTCCTGATCTCCCCGGCGGGTGAGCCGGTCGCCCGTATCCGCCCCCGCACGGAGCCGGACGCGCCCGAGCTGGTCAAGGCCATCGAGGCCCAGCTGCCCGCCTAGGCGCGGCTGAGCAGTACGGAGCCCTTGGGGTAAGTGGCATCGCCGCCCACGTTCGCCACCTGGACGAGGACGGGGGTGCCCTCCTTGATGTTGCCGGTCTTCCACGGCGTGCAGTACGGCGAGGTGTGGCCGCGGGTGGTGGCGATGCGGTCCCAGGTGCCGTCCCGGCCGATGTCCAGCTTCACCTCGATGCTCCAGCCGTCGGCGACGGTGTCGCAGGCGCGGATCGAGTCGCCGGTGGCGGTGCCGTACGGGTCGGCGTTCCACTCCCCGTAACCGCCGAAGACCGCGTCGACCGTCCGGGGCTCGGCGTGCGCCGTCGTCTGCACGGTGGCCACGAGCCCGAAGGCCGCCGCCGCGGTCACCGCGATCCGTCCCGCCCCGGCTCTCGCCATGCCCTGCCCCCTCCATCACCCGGTCACGATCTCCACCGGGAATCTACAGGTACATGGCAGGTGCACACCATCGTGAGTGCTGCACGGCCCCGGCCCCCGTCCTCCCGGAACGTGCCGGTGGGACGGGGGCCGGGAGCGCCTCGCGACGCGGTCAGCGGATGGGCATGCCCGACAGGGTGCGGGCGATGACCAGGCGCTGGATCTCGCTGGTGCCCTCGAAGATCGTGTAGATCGCGGCGTCCCGGTGCATGCGCTCCACCGGGTACTCACGGGTGAAGCCGTTGCCGCCGAGGATCTGGATCGCCTGGGCGGTGACCTTCTTGGCCGTCTCGCTCGCGTACAGCTTGGACATGGAGCCCTCGGCGGACTCGAACGGCTTGCCGGTGGTGGCCATCCAGGAGGCGCGCCAGACCAGCAGCCGGGCCGCGTCGATCTGGGTCCGCATGTCGGCGAGCTGGAAGGCGACGCCCTGGTTGTCGATGATCGGGCGGCCGAACTGGGTCCGCGTCTTGGCGTAGTCGAGCGCCACTTCGTACGCGGCCCGGGCGGTACCGACCGCCATGGCGCCGACGGCCGGGCGGGACGCCTCGAAGGTGGCCATCGCCGCGTTCTTCACGCGCTCGCCGCCCGTGGCGGCGCGCTCGCGGGCGCGGGCGAGGCGCTGGTCCAGCTTCTCCTTGCCGCCGAGCAGGCAGTGCCCCGGTACGCGCACGTCCTCCAGGACGACCTCGGCGGTGTGCGAGGCGCGGATGCCGTGCTTCTTGAACTTCTGGCCCTGGGAGAGGCCGGGAGTGTTCGGCGGGACGATGAAGGAGGCGTGGCCCTTGGAACCGAGCTCGGGGTCGACGACCGCGACCACCACGTGAACGTTGGCGATGCCGCCGTTGGTCGCCCAGGTCTTGGTGCCGTTGAGCACCCACTCGTCCTTGGCCTGGTCGTAGACCGCGCGGGTGCGCATCGAGGCGACGTCGGAACCGGCGTCGGGCTCGGAGGAGCAGAAGGCCGCGACCTTCACGTCGTCGGCGTCCCCGTACATCTGCGGGATCCAGGTGCCGATCTGCTCCTCGGTGCCGTTGGCGAGGACGCCGACGGCCGCCAGGCCCGTACCGACGATCGACAGGGCGATGCCGGCGTCGCCCCAGAACAGCTCCTCCATGGCCATCGGGATGCCGAGCCCCGTAGGATCGAAGAACTGCTGGGCGTAGAAGTCGAGGGAGTAGATCCCGACCTTCGCCGCCTCCTGGATGACGGGCCAGGGCGTCTCCTCACGCTCGTCCCACTCCGAAGCGGCCGGACGGATCACGTCCGCGGCGAAGCCGTGGAGCCAGTCACGGACCTGCTTCTGGTCATCGTTGAGCTCAAGCGTGAACTCGGCCATGTTCCCCTCCACGTACTGCCGTCGAAACGCCTCGTTACTTGCGGTAACAACAGTCTGTTACTGGCAAGTAGCCTGTGTCAACCGCATGAGACGCCATCCGCACCCCGCCGGACAGGGTGTTACGTTGCGCAGGCACGACGGACAGGCACGGTCAGGGGTGGAGAGACGACATGGGGACCACACGACAGGCCGAGCGCCAGCGGACCACGGCCGAGCGCCGCCGCCGGGAGCTGCTCGAAGCCGCCGACCGCGTGGTGCTCAGGGACGGCCCCGGGGCCTCGATGAACGCCATCGCGGCGGAGGCGGGCATCACGAAGCCGATCCTCTACCGCCATTTCGGGGACAAGGGCGGGCTCTACCGGGCCCTCGCCAAGCGGCACACCGACGCGCTGCTGAGCGCCCTGCGCGCCGCGCTCGACGCCCCCGCGGAACGGCGCGCCCGGGTCGAGTCGACGCTCGACACCTACCTCGCGGCGATCGAGGCGCGCCCGCAGGTCTACCGCTTCCTGATGCACCCGTCCGACGACTCGGCCCCCTCCCCGGAGCAGGGCTTCGACGTCGGCCGGCACTCCGCACCGCTGCTGCGCCGCCTGGGCGAGGAACTGGCCACGGTGATCGCGGAGCGGGTGGACCTCGGCCCGGACAGCGAGGCGATGGCCCGGATCTGGGGCCACGGCATCGTCGGCATGATGCACGCGGCCGGTGACTGGTGGCTGGGCGAACGCCCCTGCTCGCGCGAGCAGTTGGTCCGCAGCCTCGCCGACCTCCTCTGGGGCAGGCTGGCCGCGGCGGGCGACCGCGAGGACGGGCCCGGTTTCTGACGGGCCGTCAATCGGAGGGCGTGGTCAGCCGGTACGCGCCCACGGCGCCCGGCGGGCCGCGCGCAGCACCCGGGCGCGGCGCAGCCCGGTCAGCCGGTCGGTGTAGACCCGGCCCTCCAGGTGGTCGCACTCGTGCTGGAGGCAGCGGGCGAAGAACCCGGTGCCGTCGATCCGGACCGGCTCACCGGTCACGGTGACGCCCTCGACCACCGCGTGGTCGAAGCGCGGAGTGCCGGCCTCAAGACCGGGGAGCGAGAGGCAGCCCTCGGAGCCGCGCACCGTGACCCCGTCCGCCTCCACCAGCACCGGGTTCACCACATGCCCGAGGTGGCGCACGTCCTCGTCGTCGGGGCAGTCGAAGACGAACACCCGCGACGGCACACCGATCTGGTTGGCGGCGAGCCCCACGCCCCGCGCCTCGTACATCGTGGCGAACATGTCCTCGACGAGCCGGGCGAGCGAGGGGCCGAACTCCGTGACCGGTTCGCACGCCGCGTGCAGGACGGGGTCGCCGAGCAGGCTCATGGTGCGGACGACTCCGGAGCTGCCGGGGATCGGGCGGTTGCGCATGGCGGTCATCGTACGTTCCACGGGACTTGCGCCGGACAACCCCGGATCCGCCCCCGTCAACGCCCGCGCCCCGGTCACCCGGCCGAACCCCGCCGGCCTGTGCGCGATCATGACCGGATGGACACCCGATTCCTCGCCATCTCCGATCTGACCGCACCGCCGTCGGTGGCGGTCGTGGTCGACGTGATGCGCGCGTACACCGTGGCCGCCTGGGCCTTCGCCCGGGGCGCGGAGAAGATCGCACTGGCCGCCTCCCTGGACGAGGCCCTGGCGCTCAAGGCGCGCCACCCGGACTGGGTGGCCCTGAAGGACGGCCCGGCCGCCCCCGGCTTCGACGCCGTCAACTCGCCCGGCCTGCTGCGCTCCCGCGACCTGGGCGGCCGGACCGTCGTGCAGAAGACCACGGCGGGGACGGTCGGGGCGTTGGCGGCCCGGGACGCGTCGCTGGTCCTGTGCGCCGGCTTCGTAGTGGCGGAGGCGACGGCCCGACTGCTGCGGGCACGCGGGTGCGACGACGTCACCTTCGTCATCACCGGGGAGGACGGGCGCGCCGACGAGGACCTGGCGTGCGCCCAGTACATCGCCCGCCGGGCCGCCGGGGAGGAGGCGGACGCGGCGCCGTATCTGCGCCGGGCCGGGGCATCGCGGGCCGCCGCCGACCTGACGGAGGGCGTACGCGAGGGGGTGCACCCCGATGACGTCGCGCTCTGCCTGGAACTCGACCGGTTCCCCTTCGCCATGGCTGCGGCCCCGGAGGACTCGCTCATGGTGCTGCGCCCGTACGTCCTCCCGTAAAACCCCGCAGGGCGTTCACATATCCGATCACCGGACACATGCATGACCGTTGACGTGGCCATGGCATCACTCTACGGTCGAGGGAAAGCGCTTGCACCCCGCCGGGCGGCAGTTCCGTCCGGCCCACTCCCCCCACCTGGAGTCGAAGATGCAGCTCAAGCCTGTTCTCGCCTGTGCCGGTCTGCTGGCCGGTTCGCTCGCCGTTCTGGGCGCCCCCGCGCAGGCCGCCCCCGGTCAGGAAATCGCTTCCCTCGCGGCCTCGGCACTGTACGTGGCGCCGGACGGTACCGCCGACGCCGCCGGCACCGAGTCGGACCCCACCACACTCGCCTCGGCGATCAGCCGGGTGAACGCCGGCGGCACGATCTACCTGCGCGGCGGCACGTACCGCTACGGGCAGACGGTCACCATCCCGCCGGGCAACGACGGCACCTCGGGCGCCCGCACCACCATGGCCGCCTACCCGGGCGAGCAACCGGTGCTCAACTTCTCGGAGATGAATGAGGACCCCGCAAACCGCGGACTCGCGGTGAACGGCGACTACTGGCACATCGACGGCCTCACGGTCGAGCACGCCGGCGACAACGGCATCTTCGTCGGCGGCAGCGACAACGTCATCGAGCACGTCGTGACCCGCTTCAACCACGACTCGGGGCTCCAGATATCCCGGATCTCCTCCGACACCCCCGACGACGAGTGGCCGGCGGACAACCTCGTCCTCAGCTCCGAGTCGCACGACAACGCGGACTCCGACGGCGAGGACGCTGACGGGTTCGCCGCCAAGCTCACCGCGGGCCCCGGCAACGTCTTCCGCTACACCGTCTCCCACAACAACATCGACGACGGCTGGGACCTGTACACCAAGACGGAGACCGGCCCCATCGGCCCGGTGACCATCGAGGACTCCCTCAGTTACGACAACGGCACCCTCTCCGACGGGACCGTGAACAGCGACGGCGACCGCAACGGCTTCAAGCTCGGCGGCGACGGGATCAAGGTCAACCACATCGTGCGGCGCAACATCGCCTACAACAACGGCCACCACGGCTTCACGTACAACAGCAACCCCGGCTCGATGACCGTGTCCGACAACGTCGGCATCGACAACGAGGAGCGCAACTTCTCCTTCGACAAGGGCACTTCGGTGTTCCGGGACAACACCTCCTGCCGCAGCGGTGACGGCTCCAACGACAAGACCGTCGGCGACGCGGACGGCTCCAACCAGTTCTGGACCGGCTCGAACGGCTCCCGGTGCTCCGCCTACGACGGGGCCCTGGACTGGTCGTTCGCCTCCGACGGCCGCCTGGTCGTGTCCTTCGGCGGGACCGTGGTCACTCCGTAACACGTCGTCCTGCGGTGCCGGGGGGGCGGACAAGCCCCCCCGGCACCGCTGCCGTCTCACTCCTCGCGCAGGCTCGTGACCAGGTCGCGCGGCAGCCCGTGGGTGTCGTGGAGGTAGTGGAGGTCCTCCTCCGTCAGCGTCCCGCGGAACCGGGGCCGGGCCAGCACCTGCCGTCCGCGTTCCAGGAGCCGGTCGAACCGGCGCTCCTCGTCGGCCAGCACGCGCAGCACCTCCCCGGGGTCCGCCTCCTGCCGGAAGTGGTCCAGGGTGTGCCGGACCGGCTCGGACGGCAGATCGCCGAGCGTGCGCGAGGGGTCGTCGCGCCGGAGCACGGTCAGAGCCCGTCGCAGCAGGCGGCGCAGCACATATCCGCGTCCCGTGGCGGCCGGGCGGACGCCGTCGCCGATGACGACGACGGCGGAGCGCAGGTGGTCGCACATCAGCCGCAGCGAGGGCTCGTCCAGTGGCCAGAGGGCCGGTGCGAGCCGGCGCCAGGGATCGAAGACATCGCACTCGAACACCGAGCGCCTGCCCTGGAGCAGCGAGGCCAGCCGCTCCAGGCCGAGCCCGGTGTCGACGTTGCGCCGAGGCAGCGGCACCAGTGAGCCGTCGTCGAGCCTGCGGTGGCTCATCGTGACGTGGTTCCACACCTCCACCCAGCGGTCGTCCCCCGTGGGCGTGGAGACGGGCGGCCCCTCGCCGCTCCACAGGAAGATCTCCGAGTCGGGGCCGCACGGCCCGGTCGGCCCGTTGGACCACCAGTTGTCCTCCACGGTCGGCTCCACGGGGACGCCCAGCTCCTGCCACGTCCGCAGCGAGGCGGTGTCGCGCTCGGTGCGCTCGTCACCGGCGTACACCGTGGCGTGCAGCCGGCCGCGGTCGACGCCCAGGCCCTCGGTGAGCAGCCCGTACCCCCATTCCAGGCTGCGCGGTCCCTCGTAGTCGCCCAGCGACCAGCTGCCGAGCATCTCGAAGACGGTGAGGTGGGTGGCGTCGCCGACCTCGTCCAGGTCGGTGGTGCGCAGGCACCGCTGCCGGTTGACCAGCCGGCTGCCCAGCGGGTGCGGGCGGCCCTCCAGGTACGGGGTGAGGGGATGCATCCCGGACGTGGTGAAGAGCACGGGGTCGCCCGGCGGCGGCAGCAGGGTGGAGCCGGTGATGCGGCGGTGGCCGCGCTCCTCGAAGTACTCGAGGAAGGTACGGGCGAGCTGTTCGGTTTCCATGGGGACGGCTCCTTCGCGGGTGGCGGGGAGGCGCCGGAGAACGGGACCGTTCGGTCACCCGGCCGGGGAGGAATCACCGCGGCACCACCGACGGACCGTTTCCGGTCGCCGGGGGAAGGGAAAGTCAGACGGCGGCAACCGGCGAGCTGGTCGCTCGCGCGGTCGCGGTGGTGGTGATGCCGTTGACGTCCATACGCCGACGGTAACGCGCCCCCGGCCGCCCGTGCACCCGGATTCCGTCGCCGGCGGGCCCGTGGAGAACGTGACGGCCCGCTCACGCGTCCTCCATTCCACGGGAAGTCCACGTGCCGGACGGTGCCGCCGTGCGGTCATGGTGCCGGACATCGATAGGCTGGGCGGCGGACCGATGCAAGGAGGATCTAGGACGATGGCAGGCAACACGGAGCCGTTGTCGCCGCGGGCCAAGCTGGCCGTGACGGCGGGCAAGGCCGCTGCGGCGGTGTCGCGGGCGGCCGGGCGGGGCAGCGGGTCGGTGATCGGCGGCCGGGTGGCGCTCAAACTCGACCCCGACCTGCTCGGGCGGCTGGCGCAGCACCTGGACGTGATCCTCGTCTCGGCGACGAACGGCAAGACGACCACCACCCGGCTGATCGCCGAGGCGCTGCGCGCCGCGGGCCCGGTCGTGTCGAACGCGCTCGGCGCCAACATGCCCGCGGGCATCACATCGGCGCTGGCCGGCGGCTCCGACGCGCAGTACGGCGTGATCGAGGTCGACGAGAAGTACCTCGCCGGGGTGGCCCGCGACACGACGCCCAAGGTGATCGCGCTCCTCAACCTCTCGCGCGACCAGCTGGACCGGGCCGCGGAGACGCGGATGCTGGCCGAGAAGTGGCGCGAGGGGCTGTCCGGCTCGAAGTCCGTGATCGTGGCCAACGCCGACGACCCGCTGATCGTCTGGGCGGCCTCCTCCTCCCCCAACGTGGTGTGGGTCGCGGCCGGCCAGGCGTGGAAGGACGACGCCTGGTCCTGCCCGTCCTGCGGCGGGGTCATGCAGCGTCCCGGCGACGACTGGTTCTGCGGCGAGTGCGGTTTCCGGCGTCCGCCGCCGAGCTGGGTCCTGCACGGCGACTACGTGCTCGATCCGCACGGTTCGGCGTGGCCGATCCACCTCCAGCTCCCCGGCCGCGCCAACAAGGCCAACGCCACCAGCTCGGCGGCCGTCGCGGCGGTCTTCGGTGTGCCGCCGCAGGTCGCGCTGGAGCGCATGTACCAGGTGCAGGCCGTCGCCGGCCGGTACGACGTGGTGAGCTTCCTCGGCCGGGAGCTGCGGCTCCTGCTGGCGAAGAACCCGGCGGGCTGGCTGGAGACGTTCTCGCTGATCGACCCGCCGCCCACCCCGGTCATCCTCTCGGTGAACGCGCGCGGCGCGGACGGCACGGACACCTCGTGGCTGTGGGACGTCGACTACACCCAGCTCGCGGGCCACCCGATCTTCGTGCTCGGCGACCGCAAGCTGGACCTCGCGGTCCGCCTCGAAGTGGCCGGACTCGACTTCCGGGTCTGCGAGAACCTGGACGAGGCCGTTCAGCAGGCTCCGCCCGGACGCATCGAGGTCATCGCCAACTACACCGCCTTCCAGGACCTGCGCCGCCGTGTCGGCAACTGACCCCGGCCCCGGGCCCCTCCGGAGAGGACGAAGCATGAGCAACAACAGCCTGCGGCTGGTGTGGGTGTACCCGGACCTGCTGAGCACCTACGGCGACCAGGGCAACGCCCTGGTGGTTGAGCGCCGGGCCCGGCAGCGCGGCCTGGACGTGGCGCGCGTCGACGTGCGCAGCGACCAGCCGGTGCCCACGTCGGGCGACATCTATCTGATCGGCGGCGGCGAGGACCGGCCGCAGCGGCTCGCGGCGGAGCGGCTGCGCCGCGACGGCGGGCTCAGCCGGGCGGCGTCCAACGGCGCGATCATCTTCTCGGTCTGCGCCGGCTACCAGATCCTCGGCCACGAGTTCATCAACGACCTCGGTGAGCGCGAGCAGGGTCTCGGTCTGCTGGACGTGGTCTCGACGCGCGGCGAAGGTGCGCGGTGCGTCGGCGACGTGCTCGCGGACATCGACCCCCAGCTGGGCCTTCCGCCGCTGACCGGGTTCGAGAACCACCAGGGCGTCACGCACCTCGGGCCGACGGCGCGACCGTTCGCCCGGGTGCGGTTCGGCCGGGGCAACGGCACGGGCGACGGCACCGAGGGCGCGTACAACGACACCGTGTTCGGCACGTACATGCACGGTCCGGTGATGGCGCGGAACCCCATGATCGCGGACCTGCTGCTGAAGCTGGCCCTCGATGTGAACGCCCTGCCGCCGACCGACGACCGGTGGTACGAGGCGCTGCGCGCGGAGCGCGTCGCGGCTGCCACGCAGCCCGCCTGACCAGGAGATTCACCGCTGGTCCGATGAGGGGCGCATGGCTCAGTTGAGCGGCGTCCAGCAGGCGGACGCCCGGTTCGGTCCCGCCACCCTGCGCCGGTAGGGTGGCGGGGATCCAACCGGACGACGTGGTCCGGTCGTCGGCCCACGTTGCAAAGGTTCCCCGGGCAATGCGAATTGGTGTGCTCACCTCCGGCGGCGACTGCCCCGGCCTCAATGCCGTCATCCGGTCCGTCGTCCACCGCGCTGTGGTCGACCACGGCGACGAGGTCATCGGCTTCCACGACGGGTGGCGGGGCCTCCTGGAGTGCGACTACCGCAAGCTCGACCTGGACGCCGTGGGCGGCATCCTCGCCCGTGGCGGTACGATCCTCGGCTCTTCCCGGGTGCAGCCGGCGCATCTGCGCGGGGGCGTCGAGACGGCCCGCGGCCATGTGCGGGACCTCGGGCTCGACGCGATCATCCCGATCGGCGGCGAGGGCACCCTCAAGGCGGCGAACCTGCTGTCCGAGGCGGGGCTGCCGATCGTCGGTGTGCCGAAGACCATCGACAACGACATCGCCTCCACCGACGTCACCTTCGGCTTCGACACCGCCGTCGGCGTCGCCACCGAGGCGCTGGACCGGCTGAAGACCACCGCCGAGTCGCACCAGCGCGTCATGATCGTCGAGGTCATGGGCCGCCACACCGGCTGGATCGCCCTGCACTCCGGCATGGCGGCCGGCGCGCACGCCGTCGTCGTACCGGAGCGTCCCTTCGACATCGACGAGCTGACCGAGGTCGTGGGCCGGCGCTTCTCGGCGGGCAAGAAGTTCGCGATCGTCGTCGTCGCGGAGGGCGCGAAGCCGCGGGAGGGCTCCATGGACTTCCAGTCGGGCGCCAAGGACGTCTACGGCCACGAGCGCTTCACGGGCGTGGCGACCCAGCTCTCCGTCGAGCTCGAGCAGCGCCTCGGCAAGGAGGCCCGCCCGGTGATCCTGGGCCACGTCCAGCGTGGCGGCACGCCGACCGCGTACGACCGCGTCCTCGCGACCCGGTTCGGCTGGCACGCGGTGGAGGCGGCGCACCGCGGTGAGTTCGGCATGATGACGGCGCTGCGCGGCACGGACATCACCCTGGTGCCCCTCGCGCACGCCGTGGAGACCCTGAAGACGGTCCCGGCCGCCCGGTACGCCGAGGCGGAGTGCGTGCTCTGAGCGACACCCCGACACGAGACCGCCCCCGGCCGCATCCTCGGCCGGGGGCGGTTCTACTCTGGTCGGGACAACCAGCACGAAACGGGGACGTCCCGGCGTTCCCATCGGGAGTGAACAGATGGATCACAGCGGGCACGGCATGGACATGGACCTGCCGCCGTTCACGCTGGGACGCGGGCTCCACTTCTCCGCGGACCCGTTCTTCCTGATCGGCTGCGTTCTGGCGGTGCTGCTGTACGGGTACGGGGTGCTGCGGCTGCGGCGGCGCGGGGACGCGTGGCCGGTGGGGCGCACGGTCCTGTTCATGACCGGGGTGCTGACGATCGCGCTGGTGATGTGCACCCGGCTCAACGACTACGGCATGGTCATGTTCAGCGTGCACATGGTGCAGCACATGGTGATCAGCATGCTGTCGCCGATCCTGCTGCTGCTGGGCGCGCCCGTGACACTGGCGCTGCGCGCGCTGCCGGTGGCGCAGCGTGGCACCAAGGGGCCGCGCGAGCTGCTCCTGATGCTGCTGCACAGCCGGTACATGAAGATCGTCACGCATCCCGCGTTCACGATTCCGCTGTTCATCGCCAGCCTGTACGGCCTGTACTTCACGCCGCTCTTCGACTACCTGATGGGCTCCACGGCCGGGCACCTCGTGATGATGGTGCACTTCCTGGCGGTCGGTCTGTTCTTCTTCTGGCCCATCATGGGTGTCGACCCGGGTCCGCACCGCCCCGGGTATGTGATGCGGATGCTGGAACTGTTCGCCGGGATGCCGTTCCACGCGTTCTTCGGGATCGCCCTGATGATGGCCTCCACGCCGATGGTGGAGGTGTACAAGGACCCGCCGGGCTCGCTGGGCATCGACGCGCTGTCCGACCAGAGCGCGGCGGGCGGCATCGCCTGGGCGTTCAGCGAGATCCCCTCGGTGGTGGTCCTGGTGGCCCTGGTGTTCCAGTGGTACCGCTCGGAACAGCGGACGGCGAAGCGCTCGGACCGGGCGGCGGACCGCGACGGGGACCAGGAGCTCCAGGCGTACAACGCGTATCTCGCCTCGTTGCAGGCGCGCGGACAGTAGCGGCGGACCCTCCTTTCGGGTGACGATGGCCTTTACGGCCGCGCGGCCGACGAGGAGGGTGCGCGCATGTCCGGATCCACGAAGACGATGGGAATGCTCACCGGCGGCGCCTTGGTGGCGGTGACCGCCTACACGGTGGCCCTGGGGAGCAACGGCTGGCTCTGGTTCGGCTGGGTGATCCTGGGGCTGATCACGATCGGAATGGCGGCTACGCGGGAGACCTGAGGCGGTCCAGCTCCTCGCCGATCGCCTCGCGCAGGGCGGCGTGCCGGGCGCCGAGCGCGTGGCCCTCGTCGCTCCAGCGCTCGCGCGGGTGCAGCCACACCGGCCTGCCCACCAGCTCCGGCGGCTCCCAGTCGTACCGGGGCCACACGTGTGCGTGCAGGTACGGATGGGTGTTCCCGAGGATCTCCAGGTTGACCCGTCGGAAGGCGGGGTCCAGCTGCTTGCAGGCGCGTTCGACGGCCTCGCCCAGGACGTCCATGTCGGCCAGAAACGCCAGCCGCCGGGGGCGCGGGAGTTCGGACAGCCGCCGCACGGCGGGGTCGTCCACCAGCAGCACCGAGTATCCCGGCAGGAACTGGACGTCCCCGATCACGGCGAACCCCGCCTCCAGCCTCCGGAGCACCGTGGGGTTCCCGCCCCGGAGCGCGGTGCCGATCCTGTCCTGCCGCCAGTCGTCCGCCATGGGTGACGACTGTACCGACGGCGGCGGCGACCGTACCGGGCCCCGGGCGCGTCCGCCGGAGGCTGGAGCGCTCCCATGCGCTGTTCCGCGTCCGGCGGACGCGGATTCGGGAAGCGTTACGCCGAGGTGAACCGGCGCATACAGTGACCGGCCGCAACCGGTTCCGTCCGGGCCGCACGACCGGCCCGGCCCCATGCGGGCACCCCACCGTTGCCGCGTACACCTTTCGGGACCGGCGATGGCGATGCGAACACCGCAAACGCCTGCGGCAGCTGTCGGCGCTCCCGCCCCTCCCGTCACTCCCGGTCCGATTCGACGGACGGGCGGCCGTCGTCGCCGGGCCGGCCTCGCCGCCGAAGAGTCCTGCCGGGTGTGCCATTGCCCTGCGCTTCGTCGCCACCGGTCGCGCCGTGGAACCCGTCACCGCGGTGAAGGCACACCTCACTCCGGGTGACCACGGGCACGCGCCCCGGATGCACCGTCCGGCCGCGCACGCGGCCCCGCGCATGCGATTGCGAACGTCTCGGGCGGACGCCGCCAGGCGCGCCCCCGCCTCTGGTTACCGGCAGTTACCCGGTCGACAACTCCGCTGCGCCGGGAGTCCGTTCGACGTATGGCCGCGTTCACACGCCCGTAAGCCAGTTGCGCTTTAACTCTTGACAGGTGCCTGTCGCCACGCCACCTTGGGAGCGCTCCCACAATCAAGACTTGCACACTCCACCCCCTCCCCTTCTCCCCCAACGCCGTTGAACCGCAAGGGCGTTACGGGGCGCAGCCGCGCTCCCCGTGACGTTCAGCGCTACCGGCAGAGGAAGGCGTTTGTCATGAACTTGGTGAAGCGCTGTAGCCCCCTCCGCTCTCCGGGGTTCCCGGCCGTCGTGGTCGGCGCCCTCGCCCTGGCCACCGGCCTGGCGGGCGGGCCGGCGTCGGCCGCACCGCAGGACACGCTGCACGACCTCGCCGCGGCCCAGGGCAGGTACTTCGGCTCCGCCACCGACAACCCCGAGCTCCCCGACGCGGCCTACGCGGCGAAACTGGGCTCCGAGTTCGGGCAGATCACCCCCGGCAACTCCATGAAGTGGGACACCACCGAGCCCACCCGGGGCCGGTTCGACTTCACCAAGGGCGATGTGATCACCGACTTCGCCCAGGAGCACGGCCAGACCGTGCGCGGGCACACCCTGGTCTGGCACAACCAGCTGCCCGGCTGGGTGGGCTCGCTGCCCTCGGCCGAGGTGGAGACGGCCATGACCGACCACATCACCGCGGAAGCCACCCACTACCGCGGCGAGGTGGCCGCGTGGGACGTGGTGAACGAACCGTTCAACGAGGACGGGACCTTCCGCACCAGCCCGTTCTACAACGCCATGGGCAAGGACTACATCGCCAAGGCCCTGCGCGCGGCGCACGCCGCCGACCCGGACGCCAAGCTGTACATCAACGACTACAACGTCGAGGGCAAGGGTGCGAAGAGCGACGCGATGTACGGCCTCGTGAGCGATCTGCTCGCCGAGGGCGTGCCGCTCGACGGGGTCGGGATGCAGGCGCACCTGGCGACCCAGTACGGCTTCCCCTACCAGATGCAGGCGAACATGCAGCGGTTCGCCGATCTGGGCCTGGACGTCGCCGTCACCGAACTTGACGTGCGCATGCAGCTTCCGGCGGACGCCGCCAAGCTCGCCACCCAGTCCTCCTACTACGCGCAGGTGGTCGACGCCTGCCTCGCCGTCGAGCGCTGCGTCGGCATCACGGTGTGGGACTACACGGACAAGTACTCCTGGGTGCCGAGCACCTTCCCGGGCGAGGGCGCCGCCAACCTGTACGACGACAACCTGACCCCGAAGCCCGCCTACGCCGCCGTGCGCACCGCCCTGGGCGACGAGGACGGCGGCGACGACGGGGGTGACGACGGCGGCACGCCGGGCACCCTGAAGGCCCAGTACCGCGCCAACGACACCTCGGCCGGCGACAACCAGATCAAGCCCGGCCTCCAACTCGTGAACACCGGCAGCGCCCCGGTCAGCCTCCCCGCGGTGACCGTCCGCTACTGGTTCTCCGGCGACAACGGCGCCTCAACGTACGGTAGTTGGTGCGACTGGTCGCCGATCGGCTGCTCCACCATCACGCACCGGGTGGTGGCCGCGAGCACTCCGAAGGCCGGCGCCGACCGCTACCTCGAAGTCGGCTTCGCGAGCGGCACCCTCGCCCCGGGCGCCTCGACGGGCGAGATGCAGCTGCGCCTCAGTAAGACGGACTGGTCGAACTTCAACGAGTCCGACGACTACAGCCACGGCGCCGGCGCCTCGTACGCGGACGCCTCGAAGGTCACCGTGTACGTCGGCGGCGAACTGGTCTGGGGCATCGAGCCCTGATCCCGGGGGCCCCGCTCAGGCCCCCGCTCCCCTCGCGTGACCCCTCCCCGTAGACCCTTCCGCGGAACCGCCGCACCCCGTCCCCACCGCTTCCCCTCCTCCCCTCCCCCTCGACGACACCCGCCACTGGAGGATTTGTGTCGATATCACGTAGAACGTTCAGCAGCGCCCTCGGCGGCAGCGTGCTGGCCATGGGTCTGGCCCAGGGCACCGCGACCGCCGGGCCCGCCTCGGCCCAGGCCGGTACCGGAGCCCGCGCGGCCGCCGCCGGCGACGACCCGTACACGCAGGCGTTCCTCACCCAGTACGGAAAGATCAAGGACGCCGCGAACGGCTACTTCAGCCCCGACGGCCTCCCGTACCACTCGGTCGAGACCCTGATGGTCGAGGCGCCGGACCACGGCCACCAGACGACGTCGGAGGCCGTCAGCTTCTGGATGTGGCTGGAGGCGGCGTACGGCAGGGTGACCGGTGACTGGGCGCCGTTCAACGCGGCCTGGGCGGTGGCCGAGAAGACGATCATCCCCCAGCACGCCGACCAGGCCAGCAGCGACGCCTACAAGCCCTCGGCGCCCGCGACCTACGCACCCGAGCACCCGTTGCCCAGCGGCTACCCCTCGGTCATGGACACCGGCGTCTCGGTGGGCAGCGACCCGCTCTCGGCCGAACTCGCGTCGTCCTACGGGAACATGGACGTCTACGGCATGCACTGGCTGATGGACCTCGACAACACCTACGGCTACGGCAACAAGCCGGGCACGGGCGGCCAGTCCGGGCCGGGTGCAGGCGCCTCCTTCATCAACACCTACCAGCGCGGTGCGCAGGAGTCGGTGTGGGAGACCGTCCCGCAGCCGACCACCGACCTCTTCAAGTACGGCGGCCCCAACGGGTACCTGGACCTGTTCGTCGGGGACAAGAGCTACGCCAAGCAGTGGAAGTACACCAACGCGCCGGACGCCGACGCCCGCGCGGTGCAGGCTGCCTACTGGGCGTACCGCTGGGCCTCGGAGCAGGGCAAGGGGAGCCAGGTCGCGGCCTCGGTGGCGAAGGCCGCCAAGATGGGCGACTACCTCCGATACGCCATGTTCGACAAGTACTTCAAGCGGATCGGCGACTGCACCGATCCCAACTCCTGCCCGGCCGCCTCCGGCCGGGACTCCCAGCACTACCTGCTGTCGTGGTACTATGCCTGGGGCGGGTCCGCGGGCACCGGCGGTGGCTGGGCCTGGCGCATCGGTGACAGTGCCTCGCACCAGGGTTACCAGAACCCGCTGGCCGCGTGGGCGCTGTCCAACGTGCCCTCGCTCACCCCCAAGTCGGCGACGGCCAAGTCGGACTGGTCCAAGAGCCTGACCCGGCAGCTGGAGTTCCTGACCTGGCTGCAGTCCAGCGAGGGCGCCCTCGCCGGCGGCTGCACCAACAGCTGGGAGGGCAGCTACAGCAAGCCTCCGGCCGGCACGCCCACCTTCTACGGCATGGCGTACGACTGGCAGCCGGTGTACCACGACCCGGCCAGCAACAACTGGTTCGGCTTCCAGGCGTGGGGCATGGAGCGCGTCGCCGCGTACTACTACGTCACCGGCAACGCGACCGCCGAGGCGCTGCTCTCGAAGTGGGTCGCCTGGGCGTCGAGCGAGACGACCATCGGCGCCGACGGCAGCTTCCGCTTCCCGTCCACCCTGAACTGGACGGGCGAGCCGGACACCTGGAACGCCTCGTCGCCCGGTGACAACGCCGGTCTGCACGTCTCCGTCGTGAACTACGCCAACGACGTCGGTGTGGGCGCCGCGTACGTCAAGACGCTCACCTACTACGCCGCCAAGTCGGGCGACGAGGACGCGGCGGCGCTCGCCAAGGCGCTGCTGGACGCGATGGCGACGAACGCCACGGACAAGGGCATCTCGGTGCCGGAGACCCGGCTGGACTACAACCGGTTCGAGGACGAGGTCTACATCCCGTCCGGCTGGTCGGGCACCATGCCCAACGGCGACCCGATCCGGTCCGGTTCGACGTTCATCTCCCTCCGCAGCTGGTACAAGGACGACCCGGACTGGCCGAAGGTGCAGGCGTACCTGGACGGCGGGGACGCGCCCGTCTTCACGTACCACCGCTTCTGGGCGCAGGCCGCGCTCGCCCTGGCCTTCGCGATCTACGCGGAGCTGCTGGTGGAGGGCGGCGGCGGTGAGCCGGGCGGCGACACCGAACCGCCGACCGCGCCGGGCGGCCTCACGGTGACCGCGACCACCAAGGACAGCGTCTCGCTCTCGTGGACCGCGTCCACCGACAACGTCGGCGTGACCGGCTACGACGTGTACCGCAACGGCGTGCTGGCGGGCAACGCGACCGGGCGGACGTTCACCGACTCCGGCCTCGCCGCCGGCACCGAGTACACCTACGCGGTCGCGGCCCGGGACGCGGGCGGCAACACCTCGGCGCTGTCCGACGCGGTCCTCGCCAAGACCAAGACGGGCGGCTCGACCGGCACCGGCGCGGTGAAGGTCCAGTACAAGAACAACGACTCCTCCGCGACGGACAACCAGATCCGGATGGGCCTGCAAGTCGTGAACACGGGCAGCGCGCCCATCGACCTGTCGACGGTCAAGGTGCGGTACTGGTTCACCGCGGACGGCGGACCGAGCACCTTCGGCACCTACTGCGACTACGCGGCGCTCGGCTCCTCCACCGTCACGCACACGGTGGTCGCCGTCTCCAGCCCGAAGACCGGCGCCGACCGCTACCTGGAGGTCGGGTTCGCGGGCGGCGCGGGCACGCTGGCCGCCGGCGCCTCCACCGGTGAGATCCAGCTGCGGCTCAACAAGAGCGACTGGTCCAACTTCAACGAGAGCAACGACTACAGCCGGGCCACCAACACCTCGTACGCGGACTCCTCGAAGGTCGGCGCCTACGTCGCCGGCACGCTCGCCTGGGGAATCGAGCCGTGACACGCCACCCCCTGCCGGCACTGGCCGGGACGGCCGCCGCCCTGGTCCTGGCCGCCGCGTCGATGCTGACCGGCGCGTCCACGGCCCCCTCCGACGAGCCCGACCACCACAGGCGGAACACCGGCACGGCCGTCACCGACGCCTCGAAGGCCGGGGTGTACGTCAACGGCGCCCTGTCCTCGGGCACCGCCCCGTGACCGGCTGAACCGCCGGTCCCCCCACCACTCCCGATGGCGGGTCACACACTCACCCCGCTGAACCCGCCATCGGGCAGCACCCCCCATGAACCCGTCTGCGGGGAGTTTCCGCAGGCGTACGAGAGGAGCACGGAGCCGCAATGAGTACCAGAGGCACCATCAAGCAAGGTCTGCGCAGGAGGCTGGCCGCAGCCTCCGCCCTGGCCATGGGCGCAGCGCTGGCGGTGGCGATCCCCACCACCGCCGACGCGGCGGCGGCCCGGGTCGACAACCCCTACGTGGGCGCCAAGGCGTACGTGAACCCGGACTGGTCCGCCCTGGCGAAGGCCGAGCCGGGCGGGGCGGCCATCGCGGACACGCCCGCCTTCGTCTGGATGGACCGCATCGCGGCCATCGACGGCACGGAAGGGAAGCGGAGCCTGCGCGGCCACCTGGACACCGCCCTCGCCCAGGGCGCGAACCTGTTCCAGGTCGTCATCTACGACCTTCCGGGACGCGACTGTGCCGCGCTGGCCTCCCACGGCGAGCTCGGTGCCACGGAGATCGACCGCTACAAGAACGAATACATCGACCCGATCGCCGACATCCTCGCCGACCCGGCGTACGCGAACCTGCGCATCGTCACGATCATCGAGCCCGACTCGCTGCCCAACATCGTCACCAACGCGGGCGGCACCGCCGGTTCGACCGAGGACTGCGCGACGATGAAGGCGAACGGCAACTACGAGAAGGGCATCGGCTACGCCCTTCACACCCTGGGTGCCATTCCCAACGTCTACAACTACATCGACGCCGCCCACCACGGCTGGCTCGGCTGGGACAGCAACATGGCCCCGGCCGGCCTGGAGTTCAAGAAGGCCGCCACCTCCGAGGGCGCCACGGTGAACGACGTCTCCGGCTTCATCGTGAACACGGCGAACTACTCGGCTCTCAAGGAGCCGAACTTCAAGATCACCGACACGGTGAACGGCACCACCGTGCGCCAGTCCAAGTGGGTCGACTGGAACTACTACACCGATGAGCTGACGTTCGCCCAGGCACTGCGCACCCAGCTGGTCGGCCAGGGCTTCAACTCCAACATCGGCATGCTGATCGACACCGCCCGCAACGGCTGGGGCGGCCCCGACCGGCCCACCTCGGCGGGCCCGCTGACCAGCGTGGACGCCTACGTCAACGGCGGCCGCGTCGACCGGCGCATCCACGCCGGCAACTGGTGCAACCAGAGCGGTGCCGGCATCGGTGAGCGGCCCACCGCCGCCCCCGAACCCGGGATCGACGCCTATGTGTGGGCGAAGCCCCCGGGGGAGTCGGACGGCAACAGCGAGCCCGAGGAGAACGACGAGGGCAAGGGCTGGGACCGGATGTGCGACCCGACCTATGAGGGCAACGGGCGCAACGGCAACAGCAAGACGGGCGCGCTGCCGAACTCCCCGGTCGCGGGCCACTGGTTCTCCGCGCAGTTCCAGGAGCTGGTGCGCAACGCCTACCCGCCGATCGACGGCAGCGGCGAGAACCCCGGCGGTGGCGACGACGACACGCAGGCGCCGACCGCGCCGACGGGTCTGACGTCCACGGCGAAGACCAGCAGCAGCGTCTCGCTGTCCTGGACCGCGTCGAGCGACAACAAGGCGGTGACCGGTTACGACGTGTACCGGGGCGGCACCAAGGTGGGTTCGACCACCACCACCTCGTACACGGACACGGGTCTGTCGGCCTCGACCGCCTACAGCTACACCGTCAAGGCGAAGGACGCGGCCGGTAACGTCTCGGCGGCCTCCTCGGCCCTCTCCGTCACCACCTCCGCCGGCGGCGGCACCGGAACGGGCGCCCTGAAGGTCCAGTACAAGAACAACGACTCCTCCGCGACCGACAACCAGATCCGGATGGGTCTCCAGCTGGTCAACACCGGCAGCACGGCGGTGGACCTGTCCACGGTGAAGCTGCGCTACTGGTTCACCCCGGAGTCCGGCTCCTCCACCTTCGGCACCTCGTGCGACTGGGCGGTCATCGGCTGTGGGAAGCTGAGCCTGGCGGTGAAGTCGAACGGTTCGGCGGCCGGTGCCAGCCAGTACCTGGAGGTCTCCTTCGGCAGCGGCACCCTCGCGGCCGGCGCCTCCACCGGTGAGATGCAGCTGCGGCTGAACAAGAGCGACTGGTCCAACTTCAACGAGGCGGACGACTACAGCCACGGCACGGGCACCTCGTACGCCGACGCTTCCAAGGTCGGCGTGTACACGGCCGGTGCGCTCTCCTGGGGCACCGCGCCCTGATCAGTGACCGGATGATCCGGTGACTCCGTCCGGCCCCGCCACCGTGTGGCGGGGCCGGACCTCTTTACGCACAAGTGAGCGACGGGTTTTTGTTATGGTCTCCGGCCGGGCGGCATCTCCCAGGTGTGCGTGAAGCCAGAACAGGACTCCGGAAGAGTGAGCACAGCATGGGCCAGGACCGCGAACGGGCGTTGATCAAGGCGGCGCGGGCCGGTGACGGCGACGCCAAGGACCAGCTCGTCGCGTCCTGTCTTCCGCTGCTCTACAACATCGTCGGACGCGCGCTGAACGGCCACGCGGACGTGGACGACGTGGTGCAGGAGACGGTCCTGCGCATGCTGCGCGCCCTGCCCGGCCTGCGGAACCCGGAGAGCTTCCGCTCCTGGCTGGTGGCCATCGCGATGAACGAGATACGGGGGCACTGGCGCGACCGGCAGTCCGCCGCGATCCCCGTGGAGCCCCTGGCCACCGGCCACGACCGGGTCGATCCGGCGGCGGACTTCGTGGACGTGACGATCCTGCGGCTCGGCCTGTCCGGGCAGCGCCGGCAGGTCGCCGAGGCGACCCGCTGGGTGGACGAGGACGACCGGGCGCTGCTCTCGCTGTGGTGGCTGGAGGCGGCGGGCGAGCTGACCCGGGCCGAGGTGGCCACCGCGATGAACCTGTCGCCCGAGCACACCGCCGTACGCGTGCAGCGGATGAAGGAGCGGCTGGACACCGCCCGGGTGGTAGTGGGCGCGCTGGCCGCGCAGCCCCGGTGCGTCCTGCTGGACGACATCCTCATCGGGTGGGACGGGACGCCCTCGCCGCTGTGGCGCAAGCGCATCGCGCGGCACGCGCGCGGCTGCACGGTCTGCTCCGGGTTCGGCTCGGGGCTGGTGCCGGCCGAGCGCCTGCTCGTCGGCCTCGCGCTGGTGCCGCTCGCGGTGGCCGGGGCGGGCCGGGCCCCCCGGCCGGCCGAGGTCGCGGCCGGTACGCCCCTCGCCGCGCCCGCACGGCCGGGCCGGGCGGCCCGGCGGCGGGACCAGGCGCGCCGCCGGCGGCGGAACGCCGTGGTGGCGTCCGTCGTCGCGGTGGGCGTGCTGGGGGCCGGGGGCACCGCCGTCCATCTGTCGACGGGGGACGACGGCGGCGACGAGGTCTCCGTCGCGACCGCCCCCGAGACCGACGGCTCGGTCACCGCGGCCGCTTCCGCCGGGGCGTCCGCTTCCGCGACGCCGTCCGCCTCTCCCTCGCGCTCCGCCGGGAGCCCGGGCCCGAGCGCCACACGGACGAAGGACCGGGCGGAGCCGAAGAGGACGACGGCGCCCGCGACCAGGCGTCCCCCGGCGACGAAGTCCCCCTCCGCGACCCGGCCGGCCCCGGCCCGGCCCGCGCCGTCCCCGCCCTCGGACGCGGAACAGGTCCTGGCCCTCGTCAACACCGAGCGGGCCGAGGAGGGCTGCGGGCCGGTGACCGGCAACGACCGGCTGACGACCGCCGCGCAGCGGCACTCCGAGGACATGGCCGCGCGGGACTACTTCTCGCACACCTCGCAGGACGGCTCGGACCCCGGTGAGCGGATCACGGCCGCCGGTTACCGGTGGAGCACGTACGGGGAGAACATCGCCAAGGGGCAGCGGACGCCGGCCGACGTGATGAACTCCTGGATGAACAGCCCGGGCCACCGGGCGAACATCCTGAACTGCTCGTTCAAGGAGCTGGGTGTGGGCATACAGGACAGTCCCGGCGGCATCGTCTGGACCCAGGACTTCGGCGCGGGGATGTGAGGCCGCGGCGTCGCCCGGCGGACGCGGGGTACATGTCTTCATCATCGACCCGCTGATGCCACCGGACCGGGGAGAGACCGTGTTCTACTACGTCCTCAAGTACGTCGTTCTCGGGCCGGTGCTGCGGCTGCTGTTCCGGCCGGTCATCGAGGGCGCGGAGCACGTTCCGGACGACGGCGCCGCGATCGTCGCGGGCAACCATCTGTCGTTCTCCGACCACTTCCTGATGCCCGCGATCCTCAAGCGGCGGATCACCTTCCTGGCCAAGGCCGAGTACTTCACGGGCCCGGGCGTGAAGGGCAGGCTGACGGCCGCCTTCTTCCGCAGCGCGGGCCAGATCCCGGTGGACCGGTCGGGCAAGGAGGCGGGGCAGGCCGCGATCCGCGAGGGCATCGGGGTGCTGGAGCGGGGCGAGCTGCTGGGCATCTACCCGGAGGGCACGCGCTCGCACGACGGGCGGCTCTACAAGGGCAAGGTCGGGGTCGCGGTGATGGCCATCCGGGCGGGGGTGCCGGTGGTGCCGTGCGCGATGGTCGGCACCTTCGAGATCCAGCCGCCCGGCAGGCGGCTCCCCCGCCTCAAGCCCGTCACCATCCGCTTCGGCGAACCGCTGGACTTCTCGCGCTACGCGGGCCTGGAGAACGAGAAGGCGGCCGTCCGGGCGGTGACCGACGAGATCATGTACGCGATCCTGCGGCTCTCCGGCCAGGAGTACGTGGACGAGTACGCCGTGAAGGTGAAGGAGGCGGCCCAGGGCAAGCAGCCGGGCCGGTTCCCGAAACGGCGACGCTGACAGCGGATCCGCGAGCGGCGAACGCCGCCGGCCGGGGGCGTGGGCCGGGCATAGCGTGCGAGCCATGAGCAAGGGACACGCATGGGTACTGGGAGCTACGGGACAGCTGGGGCGGGCCGCTGTGCGCGCGCTGGTGGAGGACGGCTGGGAGGTGACGGCGGCCTCGCGCGGCGGTGGCCGTGACGAGCGGTGGGACGGCGCGGTCCGGGCGGTGGCCCTGGACCGCGACGAGGAGGGCGCGCTCGCGACGGCGCTCGGCCCGGGATGCGACGTGCTGGTGGACATGGTGGCGTACGGGCGGCAGCACGCCGGCCAGCTGACCGGGCTCGCGGACCGGATCGGGTCGGCGGTGGTGATCTCCAGCGGCGCGGTGTACGAGGACGAGCGGGGCCGCAGTTTCGACACGCAGGGCGAATCCGACGGGTCGCCCCGCTATCCGGTGCCGATCCCGGAGTCGCTGCCCACCGTCGCGCCGGGCGAGACCACGTACTCCTCGCGCAAGATCCGGCTGGAGCGCGATCTCCTGGCGGCGGGCGAGGCACTGCCCACCACGCTGTTGCGGGCGGGCGCGGTGCACGGCCCGTACTGCCGCTCGCCGCGTGAGCTGTACTTCGTGAAGCGGGCGCTGGACGGCCGGACCCGGCGCGTGCTGGCTTACGGCGGAGCCTCGCGCTTCCACCCGGTCCACTCGGCGAACGTGGCCGAGCTGATCCGGCTGGCCGCCGCCCGGCCCGGGTCCCGGGTGCTGAACGCCGCCGATCCGCAGGCGCCGACGGTCGCGGAGATCGGCGAGGCGGTGGACGCGGTACTGGGCCGGACCACGGAGACGGTGCTGATGCCCGGTGCCCCGTCGCCGGAGCACGTCGGCACGACCCCCTGGAGCGCGCCGCACCCCATCGTCTACGACATGACGGCCGCCGAGCGGGAACTCGGCTACCGGCCGGTGACGGGCTACGTGGAGTCGCTGCCGGAGACCGTCGAGTGGATCGCCGGGCAGCTGGCCGGGCGGGACTGGCAGGACGCCTACCCGGCCATGGTGCGGGCGTACGGCACCTGGCTGTTCGACTACGCGGCGGAGGACGCCTGGCTGGAGGAGCACGCCCGGAAGGCATGACTCCCGGGCGGTGCGGCGGTCAGTCGTCCCGGCCGTGGTGGCCGCGGTGCTCGGCGGCGATGCCGAAGCGCTGCCGTTCGCCGGGAGCGGACGGGGTGGAGCCGAGCGAGGAGACCGAGCTGATCACGGGCTCCTGCTCCACCGCTTCCTCTTTCTCGAGTCGTTCGAGGTCAGCGGCCGACACGAGGGCGACGAGCGGTTTGCCGTGCCGCGTGACGACGACGCGCTCGCCGCCGTAGACGACGCGGTTGATCAGTTCGGCGAGTTCAGCCCGGGCTTGCGTCACCGGAATCTCGTGAGCCATGCTCCCATCATAACCTTCTGTACGTCCTGTACATTTTTTACGGAAGCGTGCGCGGGCACACCGCTGTGCCCGCGCTACCGGAGGAGAGGCACAGCCGTGTACCGTCCCGTCGCCCGTCACGTCCTGCCCGAGTTCACCGAGCGCACCTCCCAGGGGTCCCGGACCCTGGACCCGTACTCCAAGCTGCTCGCCGAGCGCGTGGTCTTCCTCGGCACGGCCCTGGACGAGACGGCCGCCAACGACCTGGTGGCCCAGCTGATGTACCTGGAGCACGACGCGCCGGACCGGCCCGTCTCGCTGTACATCAACTCGCCGGGCGGCTCGTTCGGTGCGATGACGACCCTGTACGACACGATGAACTTCCTCAGCTGCGAGGTGGAGACCTTCTGCCTGGGCCGGGCCGGGGCCGGAGCGGCGGTGCTGCTCGCCGCGGGCGCCCCGGGGAGGCGGCACATGCTCCCCGGCGCCAAGGTGGTCGTGAGCCAGCCCGCGCTGGACGAGCCGGTCCAGGGGCAGCCGTCCGACCTGGAGATCGAGGCGCGGGAACTGGCCCGGATGCGCGGGACGATGACCGGCATGCTGGCCCGGCACACGGGGCGCTCCGTCGAGCAGGTCACCGAGGACACCGAGCGCGACCTCGTGCTCGACGCGGAGGGCGCGCTCGCGTACGGGCTGGTCGACCACATCGTGCGGAGCCGGGTGCCGGCGCCGCCGCGCTCCGGGTGGTGAACCGCCGATGCAGCCACCGGAGTTCTCGCCGCTGCCCGCCCTGACCCGGGCCGAGTCCGAGTTCATCGACCGCTATCTCCATGTGCTCGACCAGGTGGGCCGGATCAACCCGGCTCACGGCCATGACACCTACGCGGCCCTGCGCGCGGCCCAGGCGCTCGCCTCGCACGCGGCGGAGCTGCGGGACGCCCTCGCGCTGATGCACCGGCGCGGCGAAACACGTATCCACGGCACCACGCTGACCCGCGCGCTGCGGGCGCTGGACGGCGAGCGGCGGGCGGCCCGGATCGCCCTGCCGCCCGCCCCGCCGGGCTGAGGCGCCGGAGGTCACCGACACGCCCGAGGGGCGCGCGGGATTTCCTCGCTCGTTCGGCGTAGGCGTTCCCTCTCACGAGCGACGGACCGATTTGCCTTTTCCTGATGCGCGTGGGGCGGATTGCTTCGCGACACCGCTGGTACGGCCGTGGCCGCCGGCGGCGGAGGGACCGCCGAACGGGTTCCGGCCCACCTGAACGGGCCATCCGCGGTGGTCTTCACCGATGGCTGTTCCGGCTCGGAAATCCGGCACGAGGTGAGTCAAGATCCCTGGGACGACAAGCCCCCGCCACCGCGACGGGGCGGTCCGGGCGGACGCCGAGTCCTGCCGCCGCCCGGATGACTGGTCGACAGGAGTGGATCGGCAGGAGTGGAGGACCCGAGCACTACGGGACCGCCGGATCTCCGGTTGTCCCTCGGGGTGAAGCCGCCGCGCGCGGCCGGGCAACTTCGCCAGCCCGAACCCGACAGGTCATCCTTCACAGGCGGCTGACGAAGGGTTGCGCATGAGTGCGCAGGTTCATGTCCCGTCTCTGCTCGCCCGGGCCACCACGGCCTCGGTCATGACACTCGCCGCCGTCGGCGGCACGCTGTGGGTCCCAGGAGCCGCGCCCGAGGCGCAGGCGGCCGGCCACGCGATGAAGGCCCTGAAGATCGCCGCGTCGAAGAAGGGGGCGCCCTACCGCTGGGGCGCCACCGGGCCCAGCAGCTTCGACTGTTCGGGACTGACGCTCTACTCGTTCAAGAAGGCCGGCAAGAGACTCCCCCGGACGGCCCAGCAGCAGTACAACAGGACCAGGCACATCTCGGCGTCCAAGCGGCAACGAGGTGACCTGGTCTTCTTCCATTCCGGGCGCAGCGTCTACCACGTGGGCATCTACGCCGGCAGCGGGAAGATCTGGCACTCGCCGAAGACCGGCGCCGTGGTCCGCCTCGAGAAGATCTGGACCCGGAGCGTCTACTACGGCCGGGTGGGCTGACCCGGCCGCCTCAGGGCTGGACGGGGACCTGCCACGGGAGCGCCACCCAGACGGTCTTGCCGCCGTCGGCGGTGGGGGTGACGGTCAGCCGGCCGCCGTACTCCTTGGCCAGCGAGCGGATGATGACCATGCCCCGGCCGTTGTCCTGCTGGACGGCGGCCGGCAGCCGCTGGGGCCGGCGGGGATGGCTGTCCGTGACGCCGACGCGCAGTTCCTCGTCGCGTTCGAGCCGCAGGTCGACGGTGAAGGTGGGTGACTGCCCGAACGTGTGCAGCACGGCGTTGGTGGCCAGCTCCGAGAGGATGAGGCGGACGGTGTCGGCGGCCTCCGCGTCCTCGGGCAGGCCCCATTCGGTCAGCACCCGGGCGACGAACCTCCGGGCCGTGGAGACCGAGACCGGCTCGCTCGGCAGGGTGACACGTGCTTCCTGATGGTCTGCCATGGCGAGCCGTCCCTTTCCCACCCGTTACCGGCCCGGCGAGCGGTCCGGTTGTGCTTGCGCCAGATTGCCACCGATGCTGCCCTCCGTGGCGGCGATCCACCAAGATATGCATATATCTGTCGCTCAAACCGGTGAACTCTCCCCACCCGGGCCCGCTCCGCGCCACACTGTCTGCTCGTCGGGCAGCGGGAGGGAGCCATCGGATGCAGCACGGCCCTGCGGTACGGCGCCGCAAGCTGGGAGAGGAGCTGCGGAGCCTGCGTCACGCGTCAGGTCTCACGAGCCGGGAGGCGGCGGCACTGCTCGGCTGGCACCAGTCGAAGGTGAGCAGGATCGAGACAGGTGTCAGCGGGGTGCGGCCGGATGACGTGAACCGGCTCCTCGACGCGTACGGCATGGACGATCCGAAGCTCCGCGAGGTCCTGGGCGCGCTCGCCGGTTCGGCGGGCGGGGGCGGCGCCGGGTGGTGGCACGCGTACCGGGGGCTCATCCCGCCCCAGTACCGCGACTTCATCAGTCTGGAGTCGCAGGCGCGCACCGCCCGCACGCTGGAGACCTCGGTGGTTCCGGGCCTGCTGCAGACGGCGGATTACGCACGCGCGGTGACCCGGGCGTCCCTGGACGGGCTGCCTTCCGGTCAGCTGGACTCACTGGTGGAAGTGCGGCTGACCCGGCAGGGGGTGCTGCGGAGCGATCCGCCGCTGCGGCTGAGCGCGGTCCTGGACGAGGCGGTGCTGCGCCGGGAGGTCGGTGGCCGAAGAGTGATGCGGGAACAGCTGCGCCATCTCGCCCGGGTGGCTCAACTTCCCCATGTGCGACTCCAGTTACTTCCGTTCTCGGTCGGCGGCTATGTGAGCCTCACCAGCCCTTTCGTTATCTTCTCCTTTCCGACCGCTTCCGACCTTGACGTGGTCGTTCTGGACCATTTGACGAGTAGCCTCTATCTGGAACGGAAAGAAGACCTTGCGGCGTACAGCTCGGCCTTCGAAACCCTTCAGACGCACGCGCTGTCGCCGGAGCACACGCTGGACCTGATCGCCGCGATCGACCGCGGCGACCGGTGACCCCCCACCGCCCGGAGGAAGCGTCATGTCCGATCACCTTGCCCGGCACGCGTTACGTTGGCGGAGCAGCAGCTACAGCACGGGGATGAACAACTGTGTGGAGACCGCGCCGTTCGGGAGCGGGCGGCTGCTGGCCGTGCGCGACTCGAAGGATGTGGCCAGGACGCCCCTGGAGTTCTCCGCCCCGGCCTGGACGTCCTTCGTCTCCGGCCTGAAACGCTGAGGCGGACCTCGCCTCAGCTCCGAGGTGCGGTCCGCCGCACCGTCTCCACCGCCCGCGCGATCTGCTCGTCCGTCAGGTCCGCGCGGGCGGTCAGCCGGAGCCGCGAGACGCCGTCGGGGACGGACGGCGGCCGGAAGCAGCCCACCGCCATCCCGGCCGTCCGGCAGTCGGCGGCCCAGCGCACGGCGGCGTCGGCCGAGGGCGCCCGGACCGAGACGACCGCCGCGTCGGGACGCACGGCGGTCAGACCGGCCGCCGTCAGCCCTTGGTACAGCGCGGTGGCGACCGTACGCGCCCTGAGTGCGCGCTCCGGTTCGCGGCGCAGCAGCCGCAGTCCGCCCAATGCGGCGCCGACGGCGGCCGGGGCGAGTCCGGTGTCGAAGATGAACGTCCGGGCGGTGTTGACCAGGTGGTCGACGACCCGGGCCGGTCCGAGGACCGCGCCGCCCTGGCTGCCCAGGGACTTGGACAGGGTGAGCGTGGCGACGACGTCCGCGTCGCCCGCGAGCCCCGCCGCGGCGAGCGCGCCCCGTCCGCCCTCGCCGAGCACCCCGAGTCCGTGCGCGTCGTCCACCAGGAGCGCGGCGCCCTCCGCCCGGCAGACGGCGGCCAGCGCGGCCAGCGGCGCGGCGTCGCCGTCCACGGAGAACACCGAGTCGGTGACGGCCAGCTTCCGGCCCGCGTGCCCGCGCAGCGTCTTGCGGACGGCCTCCGGGTCGGCGTGCGGGACGACGGCGGTCTCGGCCCGGGAGAGCCGGCAGCCGTCCACGATGGAGGCGTGGTTGCCCGCGTCCGACGCGATGAGGGCGCCGCGCCCGGTGAGCGCGGTGAGGGCCGCGAGGTTGGCGGCGTAACCGGAGGAGAGGACGAGCGCGGCCTCGAAGCCGCAGAACGCGGCGAGTTCGCGTTCGAGCTCGGCGTGCAGCGCGGTCGAGCCGGTGACCAGGCGGGAGCCGGTCGCCCCGCCGCCCCAGCGGCGCGCCGCGTCCGCCGCCGCGGAGGTCACCTCCGGGTGCCGGGTGAGGCCGAGGTAGTCGTTGCTCGCGAGGTCCAGCGGCTCCGCCCCGGCCTCGCGGGGCCGCAGCCGGCGGACGAGCCCCGCGTCCGCGCGCCGGCGCGCCTCGTCGTCGATCCAGTCGAACGGGGTGGCGGGCATGGGCGGTCCCTTTTGTAGGCAGCTCACAGACCCTAACCGGGCTCATGCCGAGACACGGTGTGGCGATGCACACACCCCGTGTCAGCTCTGTTGTCCGGTTCCTCCTTGGCTCCGGGCGGTGCGGTGCGTCAGGATCATCGCCATGGACCTCCTGAACACGCTGGTGGACAAGGGGCTGCGGCGCGAGCTGCCGACCCGTGAAGAAGCGCTCGCCGTACTGGCGACCCCGGACGACGAACTGCTCGACGTGGTGGCCGCGGCCGGCAAGGTGCGGCGTCAGTGGTTCGGGCGGCGGGTGAAACTGAACTATCTGGTGAATCTGAAGTCCGGGCTCTGCCCCGAGGACTGCTCGTACTGTTCGCAGCGGCTCGGCTCCAAGGCCGAGATCCTCAAGTACACCTGGCTGAAGCCGGAGGAGGCGTCGAAGGCGGCGGCGGCCGGGGTGGCCGGCGGCGCCAAGCGCGTGTGCCTGGTGGCCAGCGGCCGGGGCCCGACGGACCGGGACGTCGACCGGGTCTCGCAGACCATCGAGGCCATCAAGGAGCAGAACGACGGCGTCGAGGTGTGCGCCTGCCTCGGTCTGCTCTCCGAGGGACAGGCCGACCGGCTGCGTTCGGCGGGCGCCGACGCGTACAACCACAACCTCAACACGTCCGAGGGGACGTACGGGGAGATCACGACCACCCACACCTACGCCGACCGCGTCGACACGGTGCACCAGGCTCAGGCCGCCGGGCTCTCCGCGTGCTCGGGGCTGATCGCGGGGATGGGCGAGAGCGACGAGGACCTGGTCGACGTGGTCTTCTCGCTGCGCGAGCTGGACCCGGACTCGGTGCCGGTCAATTTCCTGATCCCGTTCGAGGGGACGCCGCTCGCCAAGGAGTGGAACCTGACGCCGCAGCGCTGTCTGCGGATCCTGGCGATGGTGCGGTTCGTCTGCCCGGACGTGGAGGTGCGGCTCGCGGGCGGGCGCGAGGTCCATCTGCGCTCGATGCAGCCGCTCGCCCTGCACCTGGTCAACTCCATCTTCCTGGGCGACTACCTGACCAGTGAGGGCCAGGCCGGGCAGGCGGATCTGGACATGATCGCGGACGCCGGTTTCGAGGTGGAGGGTGCGGGTACGACGACGCTCCCCCGGCACCGCGCGGACGCGGCGGCCGGCTGCGGTTCGCATGCCGCCGAGAGCTGCGGTTCGCACGCGGGCGGCTGCGGGCCGTGCGGCGGAGGCGCGGAGGCCGGAGCGGGGGAGCCCGTATCCGCCGTCGAGGCGCCGGAGGCCCCGGTACCGGGTGCCCGGACGGATCTGGTGGCGGTGCGCCGCCGTGGCGCGGGCACGGACCTCGCTCCCAATGCCTGAGCCGCTCTCCCCCGCCGCACTCCTGGAGCTGGACCGGGCGCACGTCTGGCACCCGTACGGTCCCATGCCGGGCCGGCAGGAACCGCTGGTCGTGGAGTCCGCGTCCGGGGTCCGGCTGCGGCTCGCCGAACCCGTCCACGGGCACGACGAGTTGGTCGACGGGATGTCCTCGTGGTGGTCGGCCGTACACGGCTACAACCACCCCGTGCTGAACGAGGCGGCGCGCGGCCAGCTGGACCGGATGAGCCATGTGATGTTCGGCGGGCTCACGCACGAGCCCGCCGTCCGGCTGGCGGCCCGGCTGGTGGAGATCACCCCGGAGCCGCTGCGCCACGTCTTCCTCGCCGACTCGGGCTCCGTGTCGGTCGAGGTCGCCGTGAAGATGTGCCTGCAGTACTGGCGCTCGGCCGGGCGGCCGGCCAAGAAGCGGCTGCTGACCTGGCGCGGCGGCTACCACGGGGACACCTGGCAGCCGATGTCGGTGTGCGACCCCGAGGGCGGGATGCACGAGCTGTGGTCCGGCGCCCTGCCCCGCCAGGTCTTCGCCGGTGAACCGCCCGCCGGTTACGACTCCGGGCCCGACCCCGCGTACGCGGCGCATCTGCGCGAGCTGATCGGACGGCACGCGGACGAACTGGCGGCCGTGATCGTGGAGCCGGTGGTCCAGGGGGCGGGCGGCATGCGCTTCCACTCCCCCGGTTATCTGCGCGTGCTGCGCGAGGCGTGCGACGCGTACGGTGTGCTGCTCGTGTTCGACGAGATCGCAACGGGCTTCGGCCGTACGGGAAGGCTCTTTGCCGCCGAGCACGCGGGGGTCTCCCCCGACGTGATGTGCGTGGGGAAGGCGCTGACCGGCGGCTATCTGACGATGGCGGCGACCCTGTGCACGAGCGAGGTCGCGGACGGCATCTCGCGCGGCGAGGTGCCCGTGCTCGCCCACGGTCCGACGTTCATGGGCAATCCGCTGGCCGCGTCGGTGGCCTGCGCCTCCATCGACCTGCTGCTCGGCCAGGACTGGCAGCAGGAGGTCAAGCGGATCGAGACCGGGCTGCACGAGGGCCTGGCGGAGGCGCGGACGCTGCCCGGGGTCCGCGATGTGCGGGTGCTCGGCGCCATCGGGGTCGTCCAGCTGGACCACGAGGTGGACATGGCGGCGGCGACCTCGGCGGCGGTGGGCGAGGGGGTGTGGCTGCGGCCGTTCCGGGACCTCGTCTACACCATGCCGCCGTACGTGACCGGTGACGACGATGTGGCACGGATCTGCCGCGCGGTGTGCGCTGCGGCGCGGGAGGGCTGAGGCATGAGCGTTCTGGTGGTGACCGGGACCGGTACGGAGATCGGCAAGACGATCGTGACGGCGGCCGTGGCGGCGGCCGCCGCGCACCGCCGCGTCGCCGTCCTCAAGCCGGCCCAGACCGGTCTGGAGCCGGGCGAGCCCGGTGACGTGGCGGAGGTGGCGCGACTGGCGGGCGCCCACGTCACGGCGGTCGAACTGGCCCGCTTCCCCGAGCCGTTGGCGCCCGCGACGGCCGCCCGCCGGGCCGGGATGGACCCGGTGCGCCCGTACGAGGTCGCCGAGGCCGCCGAGAAGCTGGCCGCCGACCACGACCTGGTCCTGGTCGAGGGCGCCGGAGGGCTGCTCGTACGGTTCGATGACGAGGGCGCGACCCTGGCGGACGCGGCCCGGCTGCTCACGGCCCCGGTCCTGGTGGTCGCCCCGGCCGGTCTGGGCACGCTGAACTCCACGGCCCTGACGGCGGAGGCGCTGCGGACCCGGCGGCTCGACTGCCTGGGGGTGGTCATCGGCAGCATGCCGGCCGCGCCCGATCTCGCGGCGCGCTGCAATGTGGCGGACCTCCCGGTGGCCGCCGGGGCTCCGGTGCTGGGCGTCGTCCCGGAGGGCGCCGGATCGCTCGCCCCGGCGGAATTCCGGGCGCGGGCGGCGAGTTGGCTGGCCGCACCGCTGGGCGGCTCCCGGCCGCTGGGCTGAGCCGCCGGTAAGGGGCGGAACGCGGACGAGCGTGGACTTCCCCGGGGACGCCCCGGGCCGCGTGGCGACACCCCGGGCCGCCTGGCGGAAATCCAAGCCCGTCCGGGCTGAACGTGCCGGACGGCGGAGGCACTGCCGGCGAAGAGCGAGGCCTTCGACGGGGCCGGGCGGCGGCCCGACGCGGCGGTGCCGCGCCAGCCGGTACGGGCTTCGCGGGCGTCCGGGAAATGCCCACGTGTCCCTTCAGCGTCACATCCCGGACGTATTCCGCACCCCGGCACCCCATCGGTCGAACACCTGGTCATAATTCCTGCTCAGGGCTCAGGTAGCCGAAGTCACCGCGGTCGGCCACGTCCTGGCGCCACAGGCGCGCCAACCGACCATTTCCCGCGACGACTCATGGAGTGACATTGAGTACGACGACGTTCCGTTCCCGCATCACGGCCCGGCTCGGGCGCGGCTACCTGGCCAGGATCCAGAAGCACGGATTCGGGTCGACCACGATGAAGCTGCTCCCGGAACAGCTGCTGATGCCGCTGCGCAGGGACGGGCTCGACCCCGTCCGGCGGCTCGCCGCGACCCGGGCGAGCGCACCGGTGACCCGGGTGGCGCTGCCGTTCGGCATGGACGCCTGGGTGGTCACCGGCTACGAGGAGTCGAAGGCCGTGCTCGGCTCCGCCGAGGGCTTCAGCACGGACTTCGCCCATCTGGCGGGCAACGCGGGCATAGCCGCCGAGCACAGCCCGGGCGGCCTGGGGTTCAGCGATCCGCCGGTGCACACGCGGCTGCGCCGCATCCTGACGCCGGAGTTCACGATGCGCCGGCTGCGCCGGCTGACGCCCAGGATCGACGCCATCGTCGCGGAGCGGCTGGACGCGATGGCGGCCGCGCCGGGGCCGGTCGATCTGGTGCACGCGTTCGCGCTGCCCGTGCCGTCGCTGACCATCTGCGAACTGCTCGGGGTGCCCTACGAGGACCGCGACGACTTCCAGAAGCTGGCCATGGACCGCTTCGACCTGTTCGCGGGGACCACCGCGCCCTTCGGCGCCATGTCGGCCTCGCTCGACTACTTCCGGGGCGTCGTGCGGGACCAGCGGCGGGCCCCGGGCGACGGCCTGCTCGGGATGATCGTGCGGGAGCACGGGGACAGCGTGGACGACGAGGAACTGGCGGGCCTCGCGGACGGGGTGCTCACCGGGGGCTTCGAGACGACCGCCAGCACGATCGCGCTCGGCGCCCTGGTGCTGCTGCGGAACCCCGGGGTGGCGGACCGGCTGCGCGCGGACGACGGTGTGACGGCGCCCTTCGTGGAGGAGGTGCTGCGCTATCTGTCGGCCGTGCAGATGGCCTTCCCCCGGTTCGCCCGCGAGGACATCGAGATCGCGGGGGTGGTGATCCCGCGCGGCGACATGGTGCTCTGCTCGCTGAGCGGCGCCAACCGCGACCCCGCGTACGTCACGGACGACGGGCGGTTCGACGTGGACCGGGTCACTCCGGCCGGGCATCTCGCCTTCGGGTACGGCATCCACCGCTGCATCGGCGCGGAGCTCGCGCGTATGGAACTGCGCTCCGCGTTCCCGGCCCTGGTCCGGCGCTTCCCCGCGATGCGGCTCGCCGTCCCGCCGCAGGACCTGGCCTTCCGCAAGCTGTCGATCGTGTACGGCGTCGACTCGCTGCCCGCACGGCTGCGCTGAGCCGTCCCCGTACCGGTGCGGAAAGCGCTCGCCCGGAAGAGCGGTCCTCTGATTGGCTCGTCCCATGAGTGATCTACCCATACGCCCCGCCGCCCCTTCGGACATCGACGCCGTGCTGCGTTTCTGGCGGACGGCGGCGGAGGGGACCAGCATCAGCGACGACCACGACGGAGTGGCCCGGCTCATCGAACGCGACCCGGGGGCGCTGCTCCTCGCGGAGCGGGAGGGGGTGCTCGTGGGGACCGTCATCGCGGGCTTCGACGGCTGGCGGTGCTCCGCCTACCGGCTGGCCGTCCATCCGGACCACCGCCGGCAGGGCATCGCGACCGCGCTCCTCGACGCGGCGGAGCAGCGCTTCGCCGAGCTGGGCGGGCGGCGGGCGGACGCCATGGTCCTGGAGGAGAACGAGCGGGCCCACCACACCTGGCAGGCGGCCGGCTACCACCGTGAGAACCACTGGCGGCGGTGGGTGAAGCCGCTCCGGCCGGGCACAGGGGGCAGGTGACCGGCCGCACCCGCGACTTTGCCGATCCTTTACTATGGGGAGGCAGTCCTGCCCCTTCCGACGAAAGGTGTGAACGTCCGCCCATGGGCGAGCCTCCCAGTACCAGAAGCCACCGACATCGCGCGGTCCGCCGGTCCCTGCACGATCATGGGACGGAGGTGAACCGATGACCGAAGTGCTTCTGCTGTTCGTTGCGGTACTGCTCTCGCTCGCCTGCGGCGCCTTCGTCGCGGCGGAGTTCTCCTTGACCACGGTGGAGCGCGGTCAGCTGGAGCGGGCCGTCGAGCAGGGTGAGCGCGGCGCCGCGAGCGCCATGAAGGCCGTGCGCAGCCTCACCTTCCAGCTGTCCGGGGCGCAGCTCGGCATCACCGTCACCAACCTGGTCGTCGGCATGCTCTCCGAGCCGTCCATCGCGAAGCTGATCCGGGGTCCGGTGGAGGCCGTCGGCCTGTCGCCCGGTGTGGCCTCGTCCGTCGCGCTCGTCATCGGCACGGCCCTGTCCACGGTGTTCTTGATGGTCGTCGGTGAGCTGGTCCCGAAGAACTGGGCCATCTCCTCGCCGCTCGCGGTCGCGAAGACGGTCGCCGCCCCGCAGCGGGCCTTCACGGCCGTCTTCCGGCCCTTCATCAGCCACCTCAACAACACCGCCAACCGGATCGTGCGCCGCTTCGGTCTCGAACCCGCCGAGGAACTGGCCACCGCCCGCAGCCCGCAGGAGCTGGTCGCGCTGGCCAGGCACTCCGCCAAGGAGGGCGCGCTGGAGGCGGACACCGCCGAGCTGTTCGTCCGCACCCTCAACCTCCCGGAGCTCACCGCCGAGAACGTGATGACCCCGCGCGTGCAGGTCACCGCCCTGGAGGTCAGCGCGACCGCCGAGGACGTCGCCAACGCGACCCGGGCCACCGGGCTCTCCCGCTTCCCCGTCTACCGGGGCAGCCTCGACACCGTCGTCGGCGTCGCCCACATCAAGGACGTGCTGGCGGTCCCGGCCGAGCAGCGGCCCCGCAAGCGGGTGTCCGAGATGCTGCGCGAGCCGGTGCTCGTCCCCGAGACACTGACCGTGGACCGGCTGCTCGACCGGCTGTCCGGCAAGCTCGCCATGGCGGTCGTGATCGACGAGTACGGCGGCACGGCGGGCGTCGTGACGCTGGAGGACATCGTGGAGGAGGTCGTCGGCGAGGTGCGCGACGAGCACGACCCGCACGAGACGCCGGACCTGGCCCCGGCCGGTGAGGACGCCGACGGGCGCGTCCTGTGGTCGGCGGACGGCGCCGCCCGCACGGACCAGCTGGAGACGATCGGGCTGCGGGTGCCGGACGGCCCGTACGAGACGCTGGCGGGCCTGATCGCCACGGAGATCGGCCGTATCCCGGCCGTGGGCGACTCGATCGAGCTGGCCGGCTGGCGCCTCGACGTGGTGGACGCCTCCGGGCGCCGCGCCGCCCGGGCGCTGCTGCACGCGCCGCTGACCGGTTCCCACCTGCCCTCGGAGGACGAGCGATGACCGCCGTACAGCTCTTCATCGGTCTGCTGACGCTGGTCGTGAACGCCTTCTTCGTCGGCGCGGAGTTCGCCCTCATCTCCGTGCGCCGCAGCCAGATCGAGCCGCAGGCCGAGCAGGGGAACCGGCGGGCGCGCAGCGTCATCTGGGGCCTCGAACACGTCTCGGCGCTGCTCGCGGCGGCGCAGCTCGGCATCACGCTGTGCACCCTGGTGCTCGGTATCGTCGCCGAGCCCGCGATCGCGCACCTGCTGGAACCCGTCTTCGACGCGGTGGGCGTGCCGCACGGTCTGGTCCACCCGGCCTCGTTCGTGATCGCCCTGGCGGTGGCGACCTATCTGCACATGCTGCTGGGCGAGATGGTCCCCAAGAACATCGCGCTGGCCGAGCCGGTGCGGTCCGCGCTGCTGCTCGGCCCGCCGCTGGTGGCGCTGGCCCGGGCGCTGCGCCCGGTGATCTTCGCGATCAACGCCTTCGCCAACGCCCTGCTGAAACTGTTGCGGGTGGAGACGAAGGACGAGGTCGAGGCGACGTTCTCGGACGACGAGCTGGCGCGCCTGGTGAAGGACGCCGGTGACGCCGGGCTGGTGGACGACCGGGCGGCCGAGCGCCTGCACCACGCGCTGGAGCTGGGCCGCCGGCCGGTACGGGACGTGGTGCTGCCGGTCGACCGGGTGATGTACATCCGGGTCGGGGCGACACCGGAGGAACTGGAGCGGCTGTCGTACGAGACGGGCTTCTCGCGCTTCCCGGTGATGGACGCGGAGCAGCGCATCCTCGGCTACCTCCATGTGAAGGACGCCCTGGACGTCACCCCGCGCGACATGCCGTTCCCGGTGTCCTCGATGCGGCCGATCGCCCGGGTGCGGGCGGCGACGCCGCTGGACGACGCGCTCACGGCGCTGCGGCGCAGCCGTACGCACCTGGCGGCGGTCCTGGACGAGGACGGCAGGCTCGCGGGCATGGTGACGATGGAGGACGTGCTCCGGGAGCTGGTGGGGCGGCCGCAGAGCCGCTGAGCCGGGGCGGTTCCGGGCCCCGGTCCGGAACCGCCCTTCGCCCGTCGGGGCCGTACGGCACCGCGATACGATCGCATCGCCATGGAAATCAATGCCTCATACACCAGTCTGGTCGCGGTCGGCGACTCGTTCACCGAGGGCATGTCGGACCTGCTGCCCGACGGTTCGTACCGGGGCTGGGCCGATGTGCTCGCCTCCCGGCTCGCCGCCCGCACACCGGGTTTCCGGTACGCCAATCTCGCGGTACGCGGCAAGCTCATCGGCCAGATCGTGGACGAGCAGGTGGAGGTGGCGGCCGCCATGCGGGCGGACGTGGTGACGCTGGTCGGCGGCCTCAACGACACCCTGCGCCCCAAGTGCGACATGGGGATGGTGCGCGGACGCCTCGAGGAGGCGGTGGAGCGCCTGGCGCCCTCCTGCGAGAAGCTGGTGCTGATGCGCAGCCCCGGCCGCAACGGCCCCGTGCTGGAGCGGTTCCGGCCGCGCATGGAGGAGCTGTTCGCGCTGGTGGACGAGCTGGCCGCACGGCACGACGCGGTGGTGGTCGACCTGTACGGCGCTCCGGCGCTGAGCGACCAGCGCATGTGGGACGTCGACCGGCTGCACCTGACCGCCGAGGGTCACCGCCGCGTCGCCGAAGCGGTTTGGCAGGCTCTCGGGCTGCCGCCGGAGAGCGACTGGCAGGCCCCCCTGCCCCACTCGGCCCCGGCGCGCTGGGCCGCCCGGCGGGTGGAGGACGTGCGCTTCGCCCGGCAGCACCTGCTCCCCTGGATCGGCCGCCGGCTCACGGGGCGCTCCTCGGGCGACGGGCGGGCCGGGGCCCAGTTCGACGCCGCGCTGGGGCGGGCCTTCTGGGTGACCCCGGAGGAGGACGGCTGGGCGGCTCCGGTGGCGACGTGGCGGCAGGTGGAGTCCGGTGAGCGGGAGGCGCGGGACGCGTCCGGTTCGTAGCAACGCACAAACCGGACCTCGGCGCTGAGCTGCACAAACCGCCAGTAGAATCCGTACACGTGACTGCTGTGTCTGCGAAGCCTCGCATCCCCAATGTCCTGGCCGGCCGCTACGCCTCCACGGAGCTGGCCGTCCTCTGGTCCCCCGAGCAGAAGGTGAAGCTGGAACGCCGGCTGTGGCTGGCGGTGCTGCGCGCCCAGAAGGACCTCGGGATCGAGGTGCCCGACGCCGCCCTCGCCGATTACGAGCGCGTCCTCGACCAGGTCGACCTGGCCTCGATCGCCGAGCGCGAGAAGGTCACCCGGCACGACGTGAAGGCCCGGATCGAGGAGTTCAACGCCCTCGCCGGCCACGAGCACGTCCACAAGGGCATGACCTCGCGCGACCTCACCGAGAACGTCGAGCAACTGCAGATCCGGCTCTCCCTGGAGCTGATGCGCGACCGCACCGTCGCCGTCCTGGCCCGCCTGGGCAAGCTGGCGGCCGAGTACCGCGAGCTGGTCGTCGCCGGGCGCTCCCACAACGTGGCCGCACAGGCCACCACCCTCGGCAAGCGCTTCGCGACCGCGGCCGACGAGCTGCTGGTGGCGTACGGCCGTCTCGAAGACCTGCTCGGCCGCTACCCGCTGCGCGGCATCAAGGGCCCCGTCGGCACCGCGCAGGACATGCTGGACCTGCTCGGCGGCGACGCCGGGAAGCTCGCGGAGCTCGAAGAGCGCATCGCCGGACACCTCGGCTTCGCGCACGCCTTCACCTCGGTCGGCCAGGTCTACCCCCGGTCGCTCGACTACGACGTGGTGACCGCGCTGGTCCAGCTGGCGGCGGCGCCCTCGTCAGTGGCGAAGACCATCCGGCTGATGGCCGGCCACGAGCTGGTCACCGAGGGCTTCAAGCCCGGCCAGGTCGGCTCGTCCGCGATGCCGCACAAGATGAACACCCGCTCCTGCGAGCGCGTCAACGGCCTGATGGTCATCCTGCGCGGCTACGCGTCGATGACCGGCGAGCTGGCGGGCGACCAGTGGAACGAGGGCGACGTCTCCTGCTCCGTGGTCCGCCGGGTGGCCCTGCCGGACGCGTTCTTCGCGTTCGACGGGCTGGTCGAGACGTTCCTGACGGTGCTGGACGAGTTCGGCGCGTTCCCGGCCGTCGTGGCCCGCGAGCTGGACCGCTACCTGCCGTTCCTCGCCACGACCAAGGTCCTGATGGGCGCGGTGCGCGCCGGCGTCGGCCGCGAGGTCGCCCACGAGGCCATCAAGGAGAACGCCGTCGCCTCCGCCCTCGCCATGCGCGAGCAGGGTACCGAGCGCAACGAGCTGCTGGACAAGCTCGCGGCCGACGAGCGCATCCCACTGGACCGCGCCCAGCTGGACGAGCTGATGGCCGACAAGCTCTCCTTCACCGGAGCGGCCAGCGACCAGGTCGCCGCCCTCGTCGCACGGATCGAGGAGATCACCAAGCAGCACCCCGAGGCCGCCGGCTACACGCCCGGCTCCATCCTCTGACGACGAACCGGCCGAACCCTCGCCGCCGATGACACCCGAAGAGCTCCAGGCCGCCCGCGACCGCGTCGTTCCCGACGTGGCCGCGGGCGGCCTGCGCGTCCTGTTCTGCGGGATCAACCCGAGCCTGACGACGGCGGCGACGGGGCACCACTTCGCCTTCCCCGGCAACCGCTTCTGGCCGGTGCTCCACCTGTCGGGCTTCACTCCGCGCCGGCTGGCCCCCGCCGAGCAGGCCGAACTGCTCGACCACGGGCTCGGCATCACCAACGTCGTCGCCTGGGCCACCGCCCGGGCCGACGAGCTGTCAGCCGAGGAGTTCCGCGAGGGCGGACGGATCCTGACCGCCAAGGTCGAGCGGCTGCGCCCGCGCTGGCTTGCCGTGGTGGGGATCACGGCCTACCGCACGGCGTTCGGGGAGCGCCGGGCCCGGATCGGGCCGCAGGAACGGACGGTCGGCGGGGCCCGGGTCTGGGCGCTGCCCAACCCCAGCGGCCTCAACGCGCACTGGACGGCCGCCACGATGGCCGAGGAGTACGCGCGGCTGCGCGCGGCCGTGGAGGCCGGGAGCTCTCAGGGCGGGTCGGTCTCCGTCACGACCACGCTCAGCTCGCAGCCGGAGCCGCCCTCCTCCAGATAGAGGGCCAGCGCTATCCAGCGCTCCTCTATGTACCAGAGGCGCAGGTACTCGCAGCCCGCGACGGTGTCCGCCCACGGCTGCGGTATCTCCTCGCCGGCGAGCATCCGCTCCTGGGCGCTGAAGAGGCTCACCAGCTGCGGCTCGCCCCAGCGGCTGCCGAGCAGGGTGACCAGCGCCTCATGGTCCGCGAGGCACTGGGCGCGGCGCTCCAGCCGTCCCGCCTCGTCGTCCTCCCAGGACTCGTCCACGTACAGGAACGCCGTGTGGTAACCAGGACCGCTGACTCCCGAACCCGACCGGACGCGTTCCCCGGGGAACTCCCGGGCGCGCATCCCGTCGATGAGGCGGAGGTGATGTGCGGTGGTCATGCCGTCAGTAAACCTCCCCCCACTGACAATCGGGGCTCCGCTCCGCACTTTGAGATGATTTCGGCCACCTCGTTCCGGCTGCGGCACCCTCAGTTGGTGCCCCGCGGACACCAACTGGGGGGCGCCCCGCAGAAGATGGGACCGGTCACCGACCCCGGGTCCACGGCAGCCGCGCCCGGCGTGCCGGACCCCTTCCTAACGGCTTCGCATCCCTCGGTCGCCTCCCCCCTGAGCAGCGAGTACGATCCGCCTGACATGCGCACTAGCTGGGAGGACACACCGTGGGCCGGCTGACCGGCGGGGACCCCTCGCTGCTGCGGCGGATCAATTCCGCGGTGGTACTGCACGCCCTCCGGGGCGCGTCCTCCTCGACCCTCACGGATCTGACCCGGATCACGGGCCTGTCCCGCCCGACGGTCGAGGGCGTCGTGGAAGGGCTCTTCGAGGCGGGCCTGGTCGTGGAGTGCGCTCCGGAAGGGGCCGAAACCCGCCGTCAGGGCCGTCCGGCCCGCCGCTTCCGCTTCCGCGCCGAGGCCGGGCACCTGCTGGGCATCGAGATCGGCCCGCACCGTGTCTCCGCGCTGCTCTCGGGGCTGGACGGGCGGATCATCGGTGCCGGCTCCCGCGAGGTGTCGGAGACCGCCGGTGCCGACGACCGGCTCGACCGGGTACGGGCCGTGGTCGCCGACGTCCTGCGCCGCACCGGCGTGGCCCGCAGCAGCCTGCGCGCGGTCGGCGTCGGCAGCCCGGGCATCGTGGAGGCCGACGGGACCGTGCGGCTGGGCACCGCGCTGCCGGACTGGACGGGCCTGGCCCTGGGCGAGCGGCTGCGGCGTTCCTTCCGCTGCCCGGTCCTCGTGGAGAACGACGCCAACGCCGCCGCCGTCGCCGAGCACTGGAAGGGCGCGGCCACGGAGTCCGACGACATCGTGTTCGTACTGGCGGGGCTGAGCCCGGGCGCCGGTTCCCTGATCGGCGGGCGGCTGCACCGCGGGTTCGGCGGCGCGGCCGGGGAGATCGGCGCGCTGCACCTGCTGGGCCGGGACGTGACGCCGGAGCACCTGCTGTCCACGACGGACACCCCGCTGGACCCGCTGGACGAGCACGCGGTGGCCGCGGTGTTCGCGAAGGCGCGGCACGGGGACGAGCAGGCGCGGGCCGCGGTGGAGCGGTTCATCCAGCGCCTGGTGCACGACGTGGCGGCGCTGGTGCTGGCGCTCGACCCCGAGCTGGTGGTGGTCGGGGGCTGGGCCGCGGGACTCGACGGGGTGCTGGACCCGCTGCGGGGCGAGCTGGCCCGCTACTGCCTGCGCCCGCCCCGGGTGTGCCTGTCGCTCCTCGGCGAGGCGGCGGTGGCGACCGGTGCGCTGCGGCTCGCGCTCGACCATGTCGAGGAGCAGCTGTTCGCCGTCGAGGGAACGGTGACGGCCCGCCGCTGAGCGCGACGGGCCGTGGGGGCGGGTTTGCTGTCCGGGCTCAGGAAGCCTGGCGCTCCTGGGCCGGGTGGCTGATCTCCAGGTCGCCCGCGTCGCCGAAGGTGAGCCGGCAGGTGTCGGCCCGGTACGTGGCGACCGAGACCGCCGCCGTGCCGCCCGCGGCGAGGTAGCGGGTGGTGACCACGAGGACGGGGGCGCCGGGGAGCCGGTCCAGCTCCTTGGCGTCGTCGGCGCGGGCGGAGCCCAGCTCGACGGAGCGGTCCTGGCCGTCGAGGCCGAGGCGGTGCAGTTCGCGGACGACGTTGCGGGCGCGGGCCGCGCCGGACGGGGCGTCTATCCCGGACAGCTCGGGCACGGAGGAGGACGGCACGTACAGCAGCTCGGCGGCGACCACCTGGCCGTGGCTGGTGCGGATGCGGCGCACGATGTGGACGGGCTCCTCGGCGCCGGCGTTCAGCGTCGCGGCGACGGCGGCCGGGGCGGGAGCGCTCTCGCAGTCCACCGGCTGCCAGGCCGTGTCGGCCCCGCCGTCGGCCCAGTCGTTGCGGGCGGTGGAGAGGGCCACGCCGACGCGGGGCGGGGCGACGGTGGTCCCGACGCCGCGGCGGCGGTGCAGCCTGCCTTCGAGTTCGAGCTGCTCCAGGGCCTGCCGGAGCGTGGCCCGGGCGACGCCGAACCGGGCGGCGAGCTCGCGCTCGTTGGGAAGGATCTCCCCCACCGCAAAGTCCGAGTCGAGTGCCTCACTGAGCACGGTCTTGAGGTGCCAGTACTTCGGCTCCTGCACCGTTTCCAGCTGCGTGGTCCCCACCCTGTCCTCCGCAATCGCCCAGCGGCTTATTCCGCGACGTTATTTATTAAAGGTTCCTGTCTTAACGTTGAGACCATAGGACGGCGCAACCCCTTGGTCAAGACCAATCCTGCGCCGGGGACCCTGTGAAGGGACGGTCCGCCGCACAGCGTTCACAGGACGTTCGCGGACCGGCGCACCGGGCGCGGCCCGACGTCCGCCTTCGGAGCGGGGGCTCCCACCTGCGCAGCGGTGCCTCCGCGCCGCCCCAGCACCCCCGAGCCGATCGCCACCCCGAGGCCGACGAGGCAGGACCCGGCGGCCTGGGCGAGACCGTACGAACCGGTGCCCACGAGCGGGGCGGTGAGCGCGGCGGAGACCGGAATGAGGCCGGAGAAGAGGGTGGCGCGCTCGGCGCCGATGCGCTGCATGCCCATGTACCAGCAGACGAAGCCGATGACCGTCACGACGGCCGCCTGCCAGATCAGCGCCAGCGCCTCGGCTCCGGTCGGCACGCGGAGGAAGCCGCCGCCGTCCAGCACCAGGCCCAGGAGGGTCGACTCGGCCGCCGCGACGGCGCACACCGTCGCGGACAGCAGCTTCGGGCCCAGCGGGCGCAGGACGGGGACCGCGATCACGGCGAAGCCCACCTCGCCGGCCAGCGCGCCGACCGAGCACAGGATCCCGCTCAGGTCGGTGCGCCCCCAGCCCTGGACCGTGAATGCCCCGGCGGCGACCAGCGCCGCCGCGTACAGCACGGGCCGGGTGGGCTTTCGCCCTTCCAGCATGGGTACGAGGACGGCGACGAGGATCGGGGCACAACCGACGAAGACGCCCGGAACGGCTGGTTCCGCGGAGCGTTCGGCGGCCAGGACGGCGAAGTTGAAGCCCACCATGCCGACGGCAGCGAGCAGCGCGAGGCGTGCCCACTGCCGTCCGGTGAGCAGGCGGAGCGCGGGGGCGGGGCGCGGCTCGCCGGGACGGTGGATCAGGGGCAGCAGGAGAAGCGCCGCGAGGCCGTAGCGGAGCGCCTGGCCGCCCGCGTAGGGGTAGTCGCCGAGGACGCTGTTGGCGGTGAAGGAGGCGCCGACGAGGACGCAGGCGAAGGCGGCGAGCAGGGCGCCGCGCAGAGAGGTCGCGTTCATGGGACCGACGCTAGGGAGCGCGGTGGCTCGGTTTAAGGTCCACTTCCATGACAGCTTCGGGGACCAATCCGCCCTCCGGCGGCAGCGGCGATGGCCGTGAATCCGTCTCGACGGCCTGGGAGTTGCTGCTTCCGGTGGCGTCGGCTCCGGCGCGCGGCCGAGGCCGGGCGCTCCAGTCGGCGCTGCGCGAGGCGGTCCGCTCCGGCCGCCTGGCGCCGGGGACGCGGCTGCCGTCCAGCCGTGAGCTGGCCGCCGATCTGGGGGTGTCGCGCGGTCTGGTGACCGAGGCGTACGAGCAGCTGACGGCGGAGAGCTATCTGCGCAGCGGGCGTGGTGCGGGGACGTGGGTGAGCGGGTCGGCGCGGGCGGCGGCGGGCGGTGCGCGGGACCTGGCGCCGCGCGCCCGGGGGGTGCGGGTCGACTTCCGGCCCGGGACGCCCGATCTCTCCCTCTTCCCGCGCAGCGCCTGGGCCGCCGCCCACCGCTCGGTGCTCGGACGGCTGCCGCACGGCGCGCTCGGCTATCCGGACCCGCGCGGTCTGCCGGAGCTGCGTGTCGCCCTGGCCGCGCTGCTGACGCGCCGGCGCGGGGTGGTCGCCGATCCGGAACGGCTGCTGGTGTGTTCCGGGGTCGCGCAGGCGACGACGCTGCTCGGGTTCGTCCTGCACGGACGCGGGGTGCGGACGGTCGGGGTGGAGGACCCGGGCAGTCCCGAGCACACGGCGCTCTTCGCCTCCGCCGGGGTGGCGACCACCATGGTCCCGTTGGACGACGAGGGCCTGGCCCTTGAGCCGCTGAAACGTTCCGGGGTGCGGGCCGTGGTGACGACGCCGGCCCACCAGTTCCCGACCGGAGTGGCCTACTCCGCGGCGCGTCGCAGCCGTCTCCTGGAGTGGGCGCGCGCGACGGACGGGCTGCTGGTCGAGGACGACTACGACGGTGACTTCCGGTACGACCGGGCCCCCGTGGGCGCCCTCCAGGGCCTCGATCCGGAACGCGTGGCGTACACCGGGTCGGTCAGCAAGTCGCTGGCTCCCGGGCTGCGTCTGGGCTGGCTGATCGCGCCCGCGTCGATGACCGCCGAGCTCGTGGAGCGGAAGCGGATGATGGACCTCGGCAACCCGTCCCTCGAACAGGCGGTGCTCGCCGACTTCGTGAGCGGTGGGGGCTACGACCGCCAGCTGCGGCGCTGTCAGCGCGCGTACCGGGAGCGGCGCGACGTGCTCACGCGTGCCCTGGCCGAGCACATCCCGGGCTCGGAGGTGAGCGGTGTCGCGGCGGGGCTGCACGCCATCGCGCGGCTCCCCGGACGCTGGGGTCCGGAGGAGGAGTTCGCCGGGCGCGCGGCGGGTTCCGGGGTCGCCGTACGGCTGCTGCGCGAGTACGGGACGGAGCGGCCGGCGGACGACTGCGTACGCCTCGTGCTCGGTTACGCCCATCTGGCGCCGGCCGACATCGTGCGCGGGGTGCACGCGCTGGCCGGACTTGTTCGATAGGGCTGCTGACCTGTGGTGATGACTGATTGTCAGTGGGGGGTTCTACGGTTTCTCCATGCCCCGAACCGTGCAGGCCCTGGCCGACTCACGTCCCTCCGTCCTGGCCTCCTCGCGGGCCGGGCGGTCGCTCGGCCTGGAGACGGCCGGTGGCTCCACACCCCACGGCGCCGAGGCGCACCCCCGGTTCTTCTCGGGGTTCCTTGCCGCGCCGCACATAGCGGCGCGGGGGCTGCTCGCCGTCGCGGACGTCGCCGCCGCGCGCTACTACCAGCGGACCTTGCCGTCCTCCCTGGACCCGGTGGTGACGGGCAACGGGGACCGGGGCGTACGGGACGGCCCTGTCCGTCCTGGTGCCGGTGCTGCCCGCGTTGCTGGCCCGGGAACGGGCGCCCCGGGGGCTGAGCGATCTGCTCGCCGTGGCGGCGGAGTGCGCGGAGCACAGTGGGCCGCCGAAGACCGGGCCGGTCCCGGGGCTCGCGGAGACCGCCGCGCGCGGCGGGACGTGTCAGCTCGCGCGGCAGGCAATACGCCTGGAGACCGCCAGCCGGACGGCGACCGGCTGAGGCCCCGGTGCGGCGCGCGCCCGCTCCCCGGGGAGGCCCTTCGAAACACACGGCCAACGCCTTCGAAACCGACGGCAGGAGGCCCGGTCGCCCTTTAACCCATCGGTCACAAAGCGTTCGTGATCAGGCAACACGGTGCGGTCACAGTGGGTTCATGACTGATGTGACATCCGCGAAGAGTGCCCACCGCCCCCACCACTGGCGGCGGGACGTGATCGAACTGGCCGCGCTGTTCACGGCGGTGGCGGTCGCCGACGCGATCGCCAACCTAATCGGGCACCAGCCGGACGGCCCCTACCTGCTCGTGGCCTCGGCCGTGGCGCTGACCGCGACGGCCGCCTTCCACACCTGGTGGGCGCGGCGCCACAGCCACGCTCCGCCCCCGCCCGACGCCACGGGCACGGAGACGGGCGTGGCCCCGGAGGCGCACGCGGTCGACGTGGAAGCCACGCCCGCCGCCCCCGGCGAGACCGTGCTGTGGCGGATGCGGACGACGGTGCGGGACGTTCCGGGCAGCCTGGCCGCGCTGTGCACGGTGCTGGCCCGGTACGGCATCGACATCCTCACGCTCCAGACGCACCCGCTGGCGCGGGGCACCGTCGACGAGTTCCTGCTGAGGGTGCCCGCCTCCCTGCCGGCCCGGGAGCTGTCCCGCGCGGTCGCCGCCGCCGGAGGCAGCTCCACCTGGACGGAGCGGGCCGACGCCCACGATCTGGTGGACGCGCCGACGCGGGTGCTCGGCCTCGCCACCCGTACCGCCCTGGACGCCGCCGAACTCCCCCTCGCCCTGCGCCAGCTGCTCGGCCGGTGCACGATCCACTCGCTGCCCGCCGTGTCGGTCACCGGACGCGCCACCGGCGAGACCGCCCCGGTCGAAGGGGTGCTGGAGGAGACGGTGATGCGGCTGCGCGACCCGTCGGGCGGTGTCATCACCGTGGAGCGGCCCTATCTGCCGTTCACGCCCACGGAGTTCGCCCGGGCCCGTGCGCTGGTGGAGCTCGACGCCCGGCTCGGCCCCCGGGTGCCGCGCGGCGAGCAGGTGCTCCGGCTGCCCGAGGGTGACGAGATCACCGTGCGCCGGGCGGACCGCGCCGATCTCGACGCGGCCGTGGAGATGCACGGACGGTGCTCCGAGCAGACCCTGCGGCTGCGCTACCACGGGCCGGTCCGGGACGCCGACCGCTATCTGGACCACCTGCTGAGCCCGCGCTTCGGCCGCACCCTCGCCGTGCAGACGGCCTCCGGGCGGCTGGTCGCCCTCGGCCATCTGCTGTGGGACGGCGACGAGACCGAGGTGGCCCTCCTGGTGGAGGACGAGTGGCAGCGGCGCGGGATCGGCTCCGAGCTGCTCGCCCGCCTCGTGGCGCTGGCCGTCGAGGCCGGCTGCGAGAACGTCTACGCCGTCACCCAGGCCTCGAACACCGGCATGGTCGCCGCCATGCGCTCGCTCTCGCTGCCGCTCGACTACCAGATCGAGGAGGGCACCCTCGTGATCACCGCACGCCTTGCGGCGCCCCCGGCACGTTCCCTGCCGCAGTCGCCGCCGTACGAGCGAGCCGAGCGCTGATCCCACCGAGTACGGGCGCCGCGCCGCCCAGCGCCCGGCACAGGTCGGCCCACAGGTCCTCGACGTCCTCCAGGCCCACCGACATGCGCAGCAGCCGGTCGCCGACGCCGGAGGAGTGCCGGTCCGTCTCGTCCACGATGCGGTGGCTGATGGAGGCCGGATGCTGGATCAGGGTGTCGACGCTGCCGAGGCTGACGGCGGGGGTGATCAGCCGCACCCCGGCGATCACCTGGTGCGGGTCCCCGTACACCTCGAACGAGACCATCGCGCCGCCGATCTCCGGGTAGTGCACGCGGGCCACGCGGGGGTCGGCGGAGAGCCGGCGGGCGAGTTCGGCGGCGCTCGCGGAGGCGGCCCGGACCCGCACCGGCAGGGTGGACAGACCGCGCAGCAGCAGATAGCCGGCCATCGGGTGCAGGACCCCGCCGGTGGCGAAGCGCACCTGGCGCAGCACGGCGGCGAACTCCTCGTCGCACGCGACGACTCCACCCATCACGTCGCCGTGCCCGCCCAGGTACTTCGTCGCACTGTGCAGCACGATCCGGGCACCGAGTTCGACGGGGCGCTGGAGGACGGGCGTCGCGAAGGTGTTGTCGACCAGCAACGGCACTGAACCGCAGGAGTGGGCGACGGCCCGGATGTCCACCTCGGCCAGGGTCGGGTTGGCCGGGGTCTCCACGATCACCAGGCCCGTGTCGGGCCGGATCGCCTCCGATATGCCCGCCGGGTCCGTCCACGTCACCTCGGTGCCCAGCAGCCCGGCGCCGAGCAGGTGGTCGCTGCACCCGTACAGCGGCCGCACGGCCACCACATGGCGCAGCCCCGCGCCGGCGCGGGCCAGCAGGACAGCGGTCAGCGCGGCCATGCCGCTGGCGAACGCCACCGCGCTCGCGGTGCCCTCCAGCCGGGCCAGTGCCGTTTCGAAGCGGCCGGTGGTGGGGTTGTCGAGCCGGGCGTAGACCGGCGGGCCGTCCGGGCGGGCCCCGGTGGTGGCGAACGCATCGATCCGCTCGGCCTCGGCGCGGGAGTCGTACGAGGGGTAGGTGGTCGACAGGTCGATCGGTGCGGCGTGCAGGCCGAGGGCTGCGAGGTCGTCGCGTCCGGCGTGCACGGCTTCGGTGGCGAGTGCCCGGGACGGGGTGGCCGAGGGCGGCAGCACGGATTCGTTGTCCATGCGCGCACTCTGAACGCTCACCGGAAGATGCGGCCCAAAACCCGTGCTACGTTCGCCGAATGACTGATTCCGTCGCTCTCGACACGGTGGATCTCCACATTCTGCGGCTGTTGCAGAACGACGCCCGGACCACGTACCGGGAGTTGGCGGCCGAGGTCGGCGTGGCTCCCTCGACGTGCCTGGACCGGGTGGCGCGGCTGCGCCGCACCGGTGTCATCCTCGGGCACCAGCTGCGGCTGGATCCGGCCAGGCTGGGCCGGGGGCTGGAGGCGCTGCTCTCCGTACAGGTGCGGCCGCACCGGCGGGAGCTCATCGGGCCGTTCGTGGAGCGGATCAGGTCGCTGCCGGAGTCCCGGGCCCTGTTCCATCTGACCGGCCCCGACGACTACCTGGTGCACGTGGCGGTGGCGGACACGGCGGATCTGCAGCGGCTCGTGCTGGACGAGTTCACCTCGCGGCGCGAAGTGGCCCGGGTGGAGACGCGGTTGATCTTCCAGCAGTGGGAGTGCGGACCGCTGCTCCCGCCTGCGCCGGGGGCGGCCGGACCGGTCCCCGGTCAGGTCCGTCCTGCCGGTTGATAGTGACGTGAGGGCCCTCCCCGTACGAGGATGTCCACATGTCAGACTCTTCCAGCAGCGCACTGCCGCGCCAGATCGCCGACGCCTACGTCGACGCCTTCATCGAACTCGACCCGATCTCCGGCACCTACCTCGGTGTCGCGGCGAGCTCGCGCCGCCTTCCCGACTTCTCCCCCGCCGGCCAGGAACAGCTGGCCGCGCTGGCCCGGGACACGCTCGCCCGGCTGGACCGCGCGGAGCAGCTGCCCGGGGCCGCCGAGGACGCCGAGCGCCGCTGCGGCCGGCTGCTGCGGGAGCGTCTGACGGCCGAACTCGCCGTCCACGAGGCGGACGAGGCGCTGCGGGCCGTCTCCAATCTGCACTCCCCGGCGCACTCGATCCGTGAGGTGTTCACGGTGACGCCGACCGAGACGGACGAGGACTGGGCGGCCGTCGTGGAGCGGCTGCGGGCCGTCCCGGCTGCGCTCGCCGGCTACCAGGAGTCCCTGGCGCTCGGCCTGGAGCGCAAGCTGTACGGCGGTCCGCGCGCCACCGCCACGTTCGTGGGCCAGCTCGACGAGTGGGTCGGGGACGGGACGAGGGGCTTCTTCCAGGACTTCGTCGCGAAGGGCCCGGACGCCCTGCGCGCGGACCTGGACGCGGCCGCCGCGCAGGCCGCCGGGGCCCTGGACGAGCTGCGGCACTGGATGCGCGAGGTGTACGCGCCGGCGATCGAGGGCGAGCCGGACACGGTGGGCCGTGAGCGGTACGCCCGCTGGTCGCGCTACTTCAACGGCACCGACCTGGATCTGGACGAGGCGTACGCGTACGGCTGGTCCGAATACCACCGGCTGCTCGCCGAGATGAAGGCCGAGGCCGAGAAGGTGCTGCCGGGGGCGGGCCCCTGGGAGGCGCTGGCCCATCTCGATGTGCACGGCAAGCACATCGAGGGCGTGGACGAGGTCCAGGCATGGCTCCAGGGCCTGATGGACGAGGCGATCGACGCGCTGGACGGGACGCACTTCGAGCTGGCCGAGCGGGTCCGCCGGGTGGAGTCGCGGATCGCCCCGCCCGGCGGCGCCGCCGCCCCGTACTACACGGGCCCCTCCGAGGACTTCTCGCGGCCCGGCCGCACCTGGCTGCCGACCATGGGCGAGACCCGCTTCCCGGTGTACGACCTGGTGTCCACCTGGTACCACGAGGGCGTTCCCGGCCACCACCTCCAGCTCGCCCAGTGGGCGCACGTGGCGGAGAGCCTGTCGCGCTACCAGGCGTCGATCGGCATCGTCAGCGCGAACGCCGAGGGCTGGGCGCTGTACGCGGAGCGGCTGATGGACGAGCTGGGCTTCCTGCCCGACGCGGAGCGCCGGCTCGGTTATCTGGACGCGCAGATGATGCGCGCCTGCCGGGTGATCGTGGACATCGGCATGCATGTGGGTCTGGAGATCCCGGCCGACTCGCCGTTCCACCCGGGCGAGCGGTGGACGCCGGAGCTGGCGCAGGAGTTCTTCGGCAACCACAGCGGCCGGCCCGCCGACTTCGTGGAGAGCGAGCTGACCCGCTACCTCTCGATGCCGGGCCAGGCCATCGGCTACAAGCTGGGCGAGCGCGCCTGGCTGCTGGGCCGGGAGAACGCGCGGGCGGCCCGTGGGGACGCCTTCGATCTCAAGGCATGGCACATGGCGGCCCTGTCCCAGGGCCCGCTGGGTCTGGACGACCTGGTGGACGAGCTGTCGAAGCTCTGACCGCGTGCGGCCGGCCCCGGGGCGCCACCGCCGGGGCGGCCGTCGTCAGCAGCCGCAGTCCTCCGTGCCGGCCGGGGCGGTCAGCGGGTCGGCCGCGCGCTTGCCTTCGCCCTCCCAGGTCTCGTACGGGAATCCTTCGCGCGCCCAGTACTCGAAGCCGCCGAGCATCTCCTTGACCCGGTAGCCGAGCCGCGCCAGGGCGAGGGCGGCGCGGGTGGCGCCGTTGCACCCGGGGCCCCAGCAGTACGTGACCACCGGTACGGCCGGGTCGAGGAGCCGGGGTGCCTGCGCGGCGATGAGTGCCGTCGGCAGGTGCAGGGCGCCCGGGATGTGCCCCTGGTCCCAGGACTCCGTGGACCGGGAGTCGAGCAGGACGAAGCCGGGGTCTCCCCCGGCGGCCAGGGCGGCCGCGACGTCCGAGACGTCGGCGTGGAAGGCGAGCGAGGCTCCGAAGTAGGCGACGGCGTCGGCCGGTTCGGCGGGCGCGACGCTCAGGACGGGGTGGGCGGCGAGGGCGCCGGGCTGGGGTGTCATGCCTGAAAATCTATGATCGGCGCTCCCGGTCCGGAAGGCGAGATCCCCGGCGCTGGTCTTGATCTGCCGGGGATTCCACGGTTCGCTATCGGTATGAGCGACTATTCCCCGGACGCCACCGACTGGCGCATTCTCGACGTGCTGCAACGCGAGGGCCGCGCCTCGTTCGCGGAGCTGGCGCGGGCGGTGGCCATGTCGCCCAGCGCCGTGACCGAGCGGGTCCGCCGGCTGGAGGAGGCCGGGATCATCAGCGGTTACGCGGCCGTGGTCGATCCGGAACGGCTCGGGCTGCCGATCCTCGCCTTCGTACGGCTGCGGTATCCGAACGGCAACTACAAGCCGTTCCACGATCTGCTGGAGACCACGCCGGAGATCGTGGAGGCCCATCACGTCACCGGCGACGACTGCTTCGTGCTCAAGGTGACGGCTCGCTCGATGAGCCATCTGGAGACCGTCTCCGGAAAGATCGGCGCGCTCGGCTCCGTCACCACCAGCGTCGTCTACTCCTCGCCGCTGCCGGGGCGGCCGATCAGCCGCTGAGCCCGTCCGCCGCCGCCCGCAGCCGCACGGCCGACCCGTGCCGCTCCTTCACCACCTCCAGCTGGGCGGGGATGCGGCGGCGCAGGTCCGCGACATGGCTGACGATGCCGACGCTGCGGTCCCGTTCGCGCAGCGAGTCGAGTACGTCGAGCACTTCGTCCAGCGTCTGGTCGTCCAGGCTGCCGAACCCCTCGTCGATGAACAGGGTGTCGAGCCGTACGCCTCCGGCCTCGTCGGTCACGACGTCGGCGAGGCCGAGCGCCAGGGCGAGCGAGGCGAAGAACGTCTCGCCGCCGGAGAGCGTGGCGGTGTCGCGCTCGCGGCCGGTCCAGGCGTCGATGACGTGCAGGCCGAGCCCGGCCCTGCGGCCGCCGGTGCGGGCGTCGGAGTGGACGAGCTGGTAGCGGCCCGAGGACATCCGCTGCAACCGGGCGGTGGCCGCCGCCGCGACCTGTTCCAGCCGGGCCGCGAGCACGTACGACTCCAGCCGCATCTTGCGCGCGTTGTCCGCCGAGGTGCCGGCGGTGAGCCCGGCGAGCCGGGCGACGCGTTCGTACTCCTCGCGCACCGGCCCCAGCGCGCGCACCTCGTCCGCCACGCGGCGGGAGAGCCTGGCGAGTTCGGCGCGGCGTTCCCGCGCCGCGCCGAGGCCGGCCGCGGCTTCGCGCAGCGCGCGCTCGGCCCGGTCGAAGCGCTCGCGGGCCGCTTCCGGGGCGGCGGGCGGGCAGTGTGCGGCGTCCCGGGCGTCCGCCTCGGCGAGCCGGTCGGCGACGGCCGCGGCCTCGGCCTGCCAGGCGTCGATCCGGTGCTGGAGCGTACGCTGCGCCGCGTCGTCCAGCAGGGTCGCGGCGGCGGCCTCCGGCGTCTCGAACCCGGCCCGGAACGCGGCGTCCGCGAGCCGGTCGTCGGCCTCCTTCAGCCGTGCCGCCGCGCTCTCCTCCTCACGCACCGCCCCGGCCGCCCCGGCGAGCAGGGCGACCCGCCGCTGAAGTACGGCGGCGTGCTCGGCGACGCTCGGGTACCCCCCGCGCGCCCGGTCCAGCACCGCGTCGATGTCCGCCTGCTCCCGGTCCAGCGACTCCCGCCGCGAGGTCCGCGCGGCGCCCCGCTGCCCGACCAGCTGCCGTTCCTCGGCCCGCCTCCGCTGCTCCCGCTCGGCCCCGGCCAGCGCCTCCCTGGCGGAGTGCGCACCGGCGGCCAGGCGGTACGCCTCGGCGTGCGCGGCGGCGAGACCGTCCACCAGGCCGGTGAGGTCGGCGACGGAGGGGGCGTCGGCCGACCCGCCCCCGGCCCCCTCGGCGCCGGCTCGCGCGGAGGCGGCCGGCTCGGCAACCGTTCCCCCGTCACCGGGGGCCCCCGCCGCCTCCGCGCGAGCCGTCGCGTGGCGTTCGCGTACCAGCGCCAGGGCCTGCTCGGCCGTCGCGCGGGCCCGCTCCGCGTCGCGGTGGGCGCGTTCGGCGGTTTCCTCCGCCACGCGGTCCACGTGTCCGTCGCCGGGACGGGCCGGGGCCGGATGGTCCGTCGCGCCGCAGACCGCGCAGGGCGCGCCGTCCGCCAGCTGTGCGGCGAGTTCGGCCGCGATGTCGCGCAGACGGCGTTCGCGCAGGTCGAGCCAGCGCTCGTGGGCGCCGGCGGCGTATTCACGGGCGTCGGTCAGCGCTTGCCCGGCGGTGGCCGCCTCGGCGGCCAGCGCGTCGCGGCGGCGGGCAGCGTCCAGGCGGCGGCGGGCCGGGTCGAGGCGGCGGGCCAGGAGTTCGGTGCGGGTGGCGGCTTCGAGGGCCGCGTCCAGGCGGGCCTGGAGGTCCAGCCGGGTGGTCTCCCAGCCGGCGAGCCAGTCCTCGGCGTCGCGGACCAGTTCCTCGTCGGCCCGGGCCTGCCGGTCCAGGGCGGCACGCTCGTCGGCGATCTCGGTGGCCCGCTGTTCGGCGCGCCGGGCGGATTCGAGGCCGCCCAGGTCCTCGCGGAGCCGGTGCTCCAGCGCGGCCAGCTGTTCGGCGCCCGCGTCGGCCAGGGTCTCGGGCAGCCGGCTCCGGGCGCGGTCCCGCTCCTCGCGGGCCCCCCGGTACGCCCGCTCCGCCGCCTCGCGCAGCTCCAGCGCGGGGGCGACGAGGTCCGCCTTGCGGGCGCGGGCGAGGCGGTCCCGCGCGTCCTCGTGGGCGGCGCGGCCGGCCTCCACGGCGTCCGCGCGGTGCCGGGTCTCGGCGTACCGCTGCTGGAGCGCGGCGAGCTCCCGTTCGGCGTCCAGGGCGATGCGGGCGGCGGCGTGCCGGCGCTCCGCCGTGGCCAGGACCGACGCGGCGATGTCGAGCCGTTCCCCGGCACCGCTGCGGGCGGTCGCCGCCCAGCCGAGGACCGCGTCCGCGAGACCGGGGTCGCCGGGCTGGACGTCCGGCAGCGGGCACTCGTGGGCGGCCGGCCCGGCGGCCTGGGCGATGCGCTGGGCGAGCGCGAGGATCTGGTCGTCACCGGCCTTGACCTGGGCCTCGGCCGTCCGGCGCAGTTCGGCGAGGCGCTCCTCGACGGCCGCGAAGCGCCGGGTGTCGAAGAGCCGGCCGAGGAGCCGGCCGCGCGCCTCCGCGTCGGCGCGCAGGAAGCGTGCGAAATCGCCCTGGGGCAGGAGGACCACCTGGCAGAACTGCTCGCGGCTCATGCCGACGAGCTGGGTGATCTCCTCGCCGATCTCCTGGTGCGACCGGCTGAGCGCCCGCCAGCCGTCCTCGGGGTCGTACTCGCGGAGCCGGCTCTGGGCCTTCTCCGTGGTGTGGCCGCCGCCGCGCTTCTTGGGGCGGGGCTGGGCGGGGCGCCGGGTGATCTCCAGGCGGCGCCCGCCGACGGTGAGGTCGAGCAGCACCTCGGTGGGCAGGTCCGCGGGCGCGTGGTCGCTGCGCAGCGAGGTGCCGGGGCTCTGCCGGGCGCCAGGGACCGCCCCGTACAGGGCGTAGCAGACGGCGTCCAGGACGGAGGTCTTGCCGGCTCCGGTCGGTCCGTGGAGCAGGAAGAGCCCGGCGGTGGAGAGCGCGTCGAAGTCGATCTCCTGGGTGGCGCCGAAGGGGCCGAACGCGGTGACGCGGAGGGTGTGGAGCCTCACCGGTTCACCTCGCGTACGCCGTCGTCCACCCGGACGTGGTCGAAGGCGCCCCGCAGCACCGCACGCTCCTGCTCGTCGGTCCCCGCACCGCCGCGCACATGGGCCACGAAGTCCTCCGCGATGGTCTGGTCGTCGCGGCCGCGCAGGCGGCGGGCGTACGAGAGGTCGGGGTCGTCGGGGGCGCGGTCCGGTTCGAAGACGAGGGCGAGGGTGTGCGGGAAGCGCTCGGCGAGCCGGGCCATGGGGTCGGCGGGGCGGACCGGGTCGGTGAGGGTGGCTTCCACCCAGGCGTCCTCGTGGCGGTCGAGCGCCGGGTCGTCGAGCAGCTCGTCCAGCCGGCCGCGCAGGCGGGCGAGGCGGCGGGGCACCGGGCAGTCGATCCGTTCGCCGGTGACCGCCCCGGAGGCGTCCAGCTCGATGAGCCACATGGTCTTGCGGTGGGTCGCCTCGGAGAACGAGTAGGCCAGCGGGGAGCCGGAGTACCGGACCCGGTCGGTGACGGCCTGGCAGCCGTGGAGGTGGCCGAGCGCCACGTAGTCGACGCCGTCGAAGACCCCGGCCGGGACCGCGGCGACGCCGCCGACAGTGATGTCGCGCTCGCTGTCACTGGGCTCGCCGCCGGCGACGAAGGCGTGGGCGAGGACGACGGACCGGGTGGCGTCCGGGCGAGCGGCGAGGTCGGCGCGGACGCGGTCCATGGCGGCGGTCAGCACGGCCTCGTGCCCGGCGCGCTCGGCCTTGAGGACGTCCTTGACCAGGGCGGGTTCCAGGTACGGCAGCCCGTAGAACGCGACGTCGCCGTGCGCGTCGGGGATGACGACGGGCGTCGCGCAGTGCGCGGGGTCGGTGCGCAGGTGGATGCCGGCCCGGCCGATGAGCCCGGCGCCGACGCCGAGGCGGCGTGCCGAGTCGTGATTTCCGGAGATCATCACGGTCGGCACCCCGGCGGCGGCGAGCCGGTGCAGGGCGGAGTCGAAGAGTTCCACCGCGCTGAGCGGGGGCACCGCCCTGTCGTACACGTCACCCGCCACGACGACGACGTCGACCGCGTGCTCGGCGACGGCGGCGACCAGGTGGTCGAGGTAGGCGGCCTGGGCGTCGAGCAGGGGGACCCGGTGGAACGACCGGCCGAGGTGCCAGTCCGATGTGTGCAGAATCCTCAAGTCCCGGCTCCGGTCCGCATGCGCTTCCTCCGCCCCTGTGCCCTCACGCCCCACAGTCTCCCATCCCGCCGGGGAGCCACGGCCGCATCCGGAAAGTCCCGCCCGGCCCGCGACGCGCGGCAGGACCCTCCCCGTCACGCGTCGTCGTACGCCTCGCCGCCCAGCTCCATCCGCGCCTCGCCCGCCGTCGCGTCGGCCAGCCAGCGGCGGAACGCTTCGACGTCTGCGTCCGGCAGCGCGATCTCGATGGTGACGTCGGCCGCGTACCGGACCTCGCGCACCGTCCGTCCGGTGGCGCGCAGTTCGTTCTCCAGCCTGCCCGCCCGCTGGTGGCCGACGGTGACCGTCGCGAGCCGGAAGCGGCGCCGGGTGCGGGTGCCGAGTGCGTCGAGGGCTTCGCCGACCACTCCCCCGTACGCCCTGATGAGCCCGCCGGCGCCCAGCTTCACACCGCCGTAGTAGCGGGTGACGACGGCGACGGCGTAGCAGACCTCGCGGCGCGTGAGCATCTGGAGCATGGGGACGCCGGCGGTGCCGCCGGGCTCGCCGTCGTCGCTCGCCTTCTGTACGGAGGCGTCGGCGCCGATCACGTACGCGTAGCAGTTGTGCGTGGCGGTCGGGTGCTCCCTGCGGACGCGGGCGATGAACTCCTGCGCCTCCTCCTCGGTGGCCGCGGGGGCGAGCGCGCAGATGAAGCGGGACCGGTTGATCTCGCTCTCGTGCACACCCGCGCGGGCGACGGTCCGGTACTCCTCCTGCATCCCGCCACCCTATGCGTACCTGCGGGAATGGCCTGGGCGGGCCGCCGGTTGTGCGGTGCATGTACGCAGACACGGAGACGATCCGCAGGATCCTGGAAGACACCGGCGACACCTGGGCGGTGGTGGGGCTGTCCAACAACCGCTCGCGCGCGGCCTACGGGGTCGCCGAAGTGCTTCAGCGCTTCGGCAAGCGCGTGGTCCCGGTGCACCCGAAGGCCGAGCGGGTGCACGGTGAGGAGGGGTACGCCTCGCTGGCGGACATCCCGTTCCCGGTGGACGTGGTGGACGTCTTCGTCAACAGCGACCTGGCGGGCGCGGTGGCCGACGAGGCGGTCGCCAGGGGCGCCCGGGCCGTGTGGTTCCAGCTCGGCGTGGTGGACGAGCGGGCGTACGAGCGCACCCGGGCGGCCGGCCTGGACATGGTCATGGACCGCTGCCCCGCCATCGAGATCCCGAGGCTCGGCGCCTAGGAGGCGTCCGGGGCGCGGACCCCGAGCCCTTCGAGGACCACCGCGCCCGGCAGGGCGCCCAGCGCCTTCCCGGTCACGATCAGCTTGCCCCGGCGCGAGCCGCTGCCGATCAGGACCCACTCCTCGTCCACGACGGCGGAGTCGATGAGCAGCGGCCAGGCGGCGGGGAGCCCGATGGGCGTGATGCCGCCGTACTCCATGCCGGTCTCGCCGACCGCCGTGTCCATCGAGGCGAAGCGCGCCTTGCGCAGGCCGAGGTGCTTGCGGGCGACGCCGTTCACATCGACGCGCGAGTGCGACAGGACGAGGCAGGCGGCGAGGGTGACGTCGGCGCCGCGCTTGCCGGAGAGGACGACGCAGTTCGCCGAGTGCTCCAGCAGGTCCGCCCCGTGGTGGGCGACGAAGGCCGCGGTGTCGGCGATCTCCGGGGCGGTGTCCACGTGCAGGACCTGGTCGGGGGTGATGCCGCCCCAGCCCATGCGCACCGCCTGGGCCACCGGGGCGGTGAGGAGGTCCTGACGGTCGACGGCGGGGCCGGCATTCTCGAAGGTGCCGATGGGTGCGCGCATGCGCGTCACGCTAACAGCGCCGCACACCGGGGTGTGAGGCGTCTCATCTGGCGGGCGGAATGCTGACGGCCATGGTGAGTTCGACCGGTTCGGTGCCCTCGTTGCGGTAGGCGTGCGGGTGGTGTGCCTCGAAAGTGGCGGAGGAGCCGGCGTCCACCGCGTAGGGGGTGTCGGCGACGACGAGCGTGAGGGTGCCGGCGGTGACGTGGAGCAGTTCCACCGTGCCCTCGGGGTGCGGGTCGGACCGGCTGCCGTCGCCGGGCATCAGCCGCCAGGACCAGAGTTCGAGGGGCCCCCGCGCCTCCGTTCCGACCAGGAGCGTGGTGGCGCTGCCCGCCTCGGTGGACCAGAGGCGCACGGCCTGGTCGGCGGGGACCAGGCGGACCGGGGAGCCCTGTTCGTAGTCGAGCAGCGTGGTGATGCTCACGCCGAGCGCGTCGGCCAGCTTGACCGTGGTGCCGACGCTCGGGTTGGTGCGGGCCTGCTCGATCTGGATGATCATCCCGCGGCTGACTCCGGCGCGGGCCGCCAACTGGTCCAGGGTGAAGCCGCGTTCACCGCGCCAGCGCTTGAGATTCCGCGCGAGGGACTGGGTCAGCTGATCGAGGTCAGTCACATTCCGTCCAATATTCTGTAAGACGTGGTGCAGCATCCTGTACTACGGTGCGGTGTACCCGACCGTTCGCCGCACTGTACTGCGAGGCCCCCATGACCGCGTTGTTCGCCCTGGCCACCAGCCTCCTGTGGGGGCTGGCCGACTTCGGGGGCGGCCTGCTGACCCGGCGTACGCCCGCGCTGACCGTGGTCGTGGTCTCGCAGATCATCGCGGCGGCGGTGCTGGGCGTGATCGTGATCGCCACGGGCGGCTGGGGCGGGGCGGGGCCCCGGCTCTGGTACGCGGTCGCCGCGGGGGTCGTCGGACCGGTGGCGATGCTCTGCTTCTACCAGGCACTCGCACTCGGCCCGATGGGCGTGGTCTCTCCGCTCGGCTCGCTGGGAGTCGCCGTACCGGTGGGCATCGGACTGATCGCCGGGGAGCGCCCGGATCTCCTCCAGGGCGCCGGAGTCGCGGTCGCCGTCGCGGGCATCGTGATGGCGGGCGGCCCGCAGCTGCGCGGGGCGCCGGTGCAGCGGCGGGCGGTCCTGCTGACGCTGGTGGCGGCCTTCGGCTTCGGGGCCGTGATGTCGCTGATCGCCGAGGCGTCGACCACGGTGACCGGGCTGTTCCTCGCCCTGTTCGTGCAGCGCGTCACCAACGTGGCGGTGGGCGGCGGGGCGCTGTACGTCTCGGTGCGGCGCGGCGGCCGGGCGCTGCCCGAGGACGGCGGCGCGGCGGCGGTCCGGGCGGCGCTGCCGGCGCTGGCGTTCGTCGGGCTCGCGGACGTGGCCGCGAACGGCACGTACTCCATGGCCGCCCAGTACGGCCCGGTCACCGTGGCCGCCGTGCTGGCCTCGCTCTACCCGGTGGTGACGGCCCTGGCCGCGCGCGGGTTCCTGAAGGAGCGGCTGCGGGGCGTGCAGGCGGCGGGTGCGGGGCTGGCCCTGGTGGGCACGGTGCTGCTCGCGACGGGGTAGGCAGGCGGTCAGCCCTCGTCGAGCTGGGCCACGGCGAGCAGCTGTTCCGGGGTGACGCCCTCGGGGATCGGGACCGGGGCCGGTGTCCGCAGGGGCGGCTGCCAGCCCTTCTCCTGGTCCCAGCTGCGTACGACACGGGCGGGCGCTCCGGCCACCACCGCCCGGTCGGGCACCTCGCCGCGGACCACCGCCCCGGCGGCCACGACGACGTTGCGGCCGAGCCGGGCGCCGGGCAGGATCACCGCCCCGGTGCCGATCCAGCAGCCCGGGCCGATGGAGACGGGCTCCATCCGGGGCCACTGCTTGCCGACCGGCTGGTGCGGGTCGTCGTAGCTGTGGTTGGTCGAGGTGATGTAGACGTACGGACCGCAGTACGTGTCCGCGCCTATGGTCACCGTCGTGTCGGCGACGACATGGCTGCCCCGGCCCAGCACGACACCGTCCCCCAGGGTGAGGATCGGGTCCGGCCCGAGGTCCAGGTCGGGCATGAGACCCGCGGTCAGCGTGACCTGTTCACCGATGACGCAGTGGTCGCCGAGCCGGATCCACGGCTCCCCGAAGACGGTGCCCTGCGGGAACGCCAGCCGGGTGCCCTCGCCGATCCGGGCGAACCGCAGCCCGCCGGGGTGCTCGGCGGTCACCGCGCCCGCCTCGCGCGCCCAGCGCCAGCAGCGGTGGACGGCCCCGGACAGGGCGCGCCGCCGCCAGGCGGTCAGGGGGGCGAGCGGATTCCGGTTCTTCGGCACGCGCTCACCGTAAGCCGCGCCCACCGGACGGGCGGGGGGACCGGCCTGTGATCTTCACCCCAACAGGGGGCCGCGCCGCCCCGTCGCATACGGTTCCCCCGGCGACCGACGGCACCGGAACACGGAGGAACGGGCGATGGCGGAGCAGGCGATGATCATGGGTATCGGCGGCAAGGAACCGGTCATCGACGCGGAGGCGTTCACCGCGCCGACGTCGGTGGCGATCGGCGACATCACCATGGCGGCGGGCTCCAGCCTCTGGTACCAGGCGGTGCTGCGCGCGGACTGCGGGCCCATCGTGATCGGCGCGGACTCCAACATCCAGGACAACTGCAGCGTCCACGTCGACCCCGGCTTCGCGGTGACGGTCGGCGAGCGGGTCTCGGTCGGGCACAACGCCGTCCTGCACGGCTGCACCGTCGAGGACGACGTCCTCATCGGCATGGGGGCCACCGTCCTCAACGGCGCGCACATCGGCGCGGGCTCACTGGTCGCAGCGCAGGCCCTCGTACCGCAGGGCATGCGCGTGCCGCCGGGGTCGCTGGTGGCGGGCGTCCCGGCGGAGGTGAAGCGGCCGCTGACCGAGGAGGAACTGGAAGGCGTCCGCTTCAACGCGGTGGGTTACGTGGAGCTGGCCAAGGCCCACCGCGAAGCCTGTGAGGGCTGAGGAGCCGCCGGACCCGCCGGTCCGCCGGTTCAGTCAGCGACCGGCACGGTCCCGGGTTCCGGCTCGGCGGCCGCGGCGGAGTGCGCGGCGGCGGCCTTCTTGGCGCGGTTCTTGAGGATCAGCATGGAGGCGAGGCCGATCAGGACCGCGATGGCCAGGCCCAGGTAGGAGAACCGCTTGAGCCACGCTTCGGCGACGACGCCCACCGAGTAGATGACGGCCGTGGTGCCGCCCGCCCAGGCGATACCGCCGAGCACGTTGGCGATGAGGAACTTCCAGTACGGCATGTGCAGCACACCGGCCAGCGGACCGGCGAAGATGCGCAGCAGGGCGACGAAGCGGCCGAAGAACACGGCCCACATGCCCCACTTCTGGAAGGAGCGCTCGGCCAGGCCGATCTGGCTCTCACCGAAGTGCTTGGGGAACTTCCCGCCGAGCCAGGCCAGCAGCGGCCGTCCGCCCTTGCGGCCGATGGCGTAGCCGATCGAGTCCCCGATGACGGCGCCGGCCGTGGCGCAGGCGCCCAGGATCCAGGGGTTGATGCCGTCGTGGCTCGCGGCCAGCAGCGCGGCGCTGACCAGGACGATCTCGCCGGGCAGCGGAATGCCCAGGCTCTCCAGGCCGATGACGGCGCCCACCAGGATGTAGACGCTGATCGCGGGGACGGTCTCCAGCCACTCCTGGATGTGCAACGCCGTTTCCTTACGTGTGATGTCCTGTCGCCCGCCGGACACTCATCGGCGCACCGCGGGAAGCCTACCCTCAGCTCCGCCGGGGCGGACAGCGCGAAGGGCCGCCGGGCACCCTTCGGTGCGCGGCGGCCCCACCCTCGTACGGACGAGGGTGACGGGTCAGGAGTTCGGGCGCAGTGTCCAGACCACGGTCATCTCGCCGGTCACGGCGCCGTCCCCGCGCCGGATCTCCACGGTCACCGGGAATTCGGGACGCTCGCCCGCGTCGAGTTCGGCGACGACTTCGGCGGCGGGGCGGCCGAGGACGGCGGTCGCGGTGACCTCGCCCATGGCCAGCTTCTTGTAGGCGATCTCGGCGCCGACCGCGAGCGGTACGGCCCGGGAGAGCTGGTCGCCGAAGGCGGCGATGACGATGGCGCCGCTCGCCGACTCGGCCAGCGTGAACATCGCTCCGGCGTGCGGTCCGCCGACGTGGTTGTGGTAGTCGGCCTGGTCCGGCATACGCACCACCGCGCGGTCGGGGGTGGACTCCAGGAATTCGAGGTTGAGGGTCCGGACCATGGGAACCGTCGCGGCGAGCATCTCGCCCGCGGTCATCTGTTCAGCGCTCATGGACGGGATGTTACTCATGGGTAGCCAACTTTGGCCATGCCCCCCGGACACTCACCGGCCGGGCGGCCGCCGCTCCTTCACCGTTCGCACACGGGGGCGGACGTAGCACGCCGGGCGGGGCCCCTCTATCGTTACTCGCCATGTGGCCAGGACAGCAGCCGCCCGGGGGCGAGCAGAACCCGCAGGACCAGAACCAGAACCCGTACCAGCAGCCGGGGTACCAGCAGCCGAATCCCTATCAGCAGCCGGGATATCAGCAGCAGGGCCAGCAGCCGGGCCAGCAGCCCGGTTACGGCTACCCGCAGGACGGGCAGGGGGGGTACGGACAGCCCAACCCGTACCAGCAGCCGACGGTTCCGCAGTACGCGGTGCCCGGTCCTCCCGGTGACCCGCAGCCGGGCAACGACAAGAAGAAGACGACGGTCATCGCCATCGTCGCGGCGACCGCGGTCGTGGTGGCCGCCGCGGTCACCGGTGTCATCGTGCTGAACAAGGACGACGACAAGGACGGCAAGAACGTCGCCGACGGCAAGAAGTCGTCCGCACCCGCCAAGCCGTCCGGGTCCGCGTCCTCTCCCGAGGCCAACCCGCGCGGCGGCGAGGACGCCAAGCCGCAGATCGCGGGCTGGAAGGTCGTGACGAACCCCAAGTGGGGCACCCAGTTCGACGTGCCGGGCGACTGGGAGGTGTCCCCGCCCGGCGTGATGTCCTTCTTCGAGGACGAGAAGAAGAACGACGGCCTGCCGCTCATCGGCTTCACCGGGCCGGCGGACCTCAAGGAGAAGTGGTGCACCGACGACGCCGACAGGGACGGCACGGAGGACAAGTACAGCCTGGCCGGCGCCGGCACCCGGGGCGCGGAGGGCGCCACGGACGCCGATGTGAACGCCCGTAACGAGGCGGGCACCTGGGCCTGGGCCGCGTTCGCGCAGCACATGCCGAAGAAGAGCATCAAGATCAGCAAGGCCAAGCAGTACACCACCAAGTCGGGGCTGACCGGGAGCCTGGTCACCGCGACCGCGCCCAACGTCACCAAGCGGTCCAAGTGCAGCAGCGACGGCAAGACGTACGCGTTCACGTTCAAGAACAGCAAGGGCGCGTTCGCCTCGTGGGTGCTGTACGCCGCCGCGGACGTGGACGACGAGCTGCCGAACGCGACGATCGAGAAGATCCTCAGCACCGTGCGTCTGGTGCCGGTGGTCGACCCCGACGGCGAATCCTGACCCCGGTCCGGGAACTCATTTGCGCAACGGGGCGGCGGCCGCGATAGTCCCTGGGTGACCGACGCAGCCGCCCCCGCTCCCCACTCCTCCCGCCCCGTCCCGGCGGGCCGCAACTACCGGCTGCTGACCGCCGCCTCGATCATCACCGCCCTGGGCACCCACGGCGCGCTGATCGCGGCGGCGTTCGCGGTTCTCCAGGCGGGCGGCGACGGCGGTGACGTCGGTCTCGTGGCCGCCGCCAGGACCGTGCCGCTGGTGCTCTTCCTGCTCATCGGCGGGGCGATCGCCGACCGGGTGCCGCGCCACCGGGTGATGGTCGCGGCCAACACCCTCAACTGCGTCTCCCAGGGCCTCTTCGCCCTGCTCGTCCTGGCCGGCGACCCGAAGCTGTGGCAGATGATGGTGCTCACCGCGCTGTGCGGCACCGGTCAGGCGTTCTTCAGCCCGGCGGCCGAGGGCATGCTGATGTCGAGCGTCAGCGGCGAGCAGGCGAGCCGCGCCTTCGCCCTCTTCCGGATGTCCACCCAGGGCGCCGCGATCGGCGGTGCGGCCCTCGGCGGCGCCATGATCGCGGCGATGGACCCCGGCTGGGTGCTCGCCGTGGACGCGGCGGCCTTCGCGGTCGCGGGAGCCCTGCGCGCCTTCCTCGACGTCAGCCACATCCCGGCGCGTGAGCCCGGGGGCGGGCTGCTCGCGGACCTGCGGGACGGCTGGAAGGAGTTCACGGGCCGCCCGTGGCTCTGGTCCATCGTCGCCCAGTTCTCCGTGGTGGTCGCCGCCGTCGGGGCCGCCGAGGCGGTCTACGGGCCGCTGGTCGCCCGCGACGAGCTGGGCGGCGCCCGGCCCTGGGGGTTCGCGCTCGCCGCGTTCGGCGTCGGCAACCTGGCCGGGGCGCTGCTGATGATGCGGTGGAAACCGCGCCGGCTGCTGCTGGCCGGGACCCTCTGCGTCTTCCCGCTGGCCCTCCCGTCGGCCGGGCTCGCCGTGCCGCTGTCGGCGACCTGGCTCTGCCTGGTGATGTTCGTCAGCGGTACGGCGATCGAGGTGTTCGGCGTCTCCTGGATGACGGCCATGCACCAGGAGATCCCGGAGGAGAAGCTGTCACGCGTCTCGGCCTACGACTGGTTCGGCTCCGTGGCCATGGTGCCGGTCGCCACCGCCCTCGCCGGACCGGTCGAGTCCCTGGTCGGGCGCAGTGAGGCGCTGTGGGGGTGCGCGGGCCTGGTCGTGCTCGTCACCGGGCTGGTGCTGTTCGTTCCCGACGTACGCAACCTGACCCGCCGGACCGAGTCGGTCGAGGTGGCCGCCGCCCCGCTCGTGCCGCCCACCTCAGCCGATGCGGAAGGCGCCGTCGGGCGGCTCGGGTGACGCCACCGCGTCCTCGTCCCCGACCGGCCGGGCCCCGTTGACGAACGCGGCCAGCGCCTCCCCGTGCTCCACCCGCGCCGGGAACGCGTCCGCCGCGCACCGGCGGGCCAGGACCGCCGTGTCGAACGGGGCGCGGGAGGCGACGAGGACCACGTTGCCGAAGCGGCGGCCGCGCAGCACGCCCGGCTCCGCGATCAGCGCCAGCGCGCCGAAGACCGCCGCGAAGGTGGCCAGCTGCGCGCGCAGGAAGCCGAACGGCGGCCCGTCGGCCAGGTTCGCGGCGTAGATCCCGTCCGGCCGCAGCGCCCGCGCCGCCGCCCTGGCGTACGGGACCGAGGTGAGGTGGGCGGGGACCCGGGACCCGCCGAAGACGTCCGCGATCAGCAGGTCCACCGAGCCGGGGGCGGTCGCCTCAAGGCGGGCTCGGGCGTCCGCCGCGTGCACGGTGATGCCGCAGTCCGCGGGCAGCGGCAGGTGCTCGGCGACGAGGTCGAGCAGACCGCGGTCCGCGTCCGCCACCTCCTGCCGGGAGCCGGGTCGGGTGGCCGCGACGTACCGGGGCAGGGTGAGACCGCCGCCGCCCAGGTGCAGGACGTCCAGCGGCTCGCCCGGGTCCGCCGCGCAGTCCACGACGTGGCCGAGCCGGCGGGCGTACTCGAACTCCAGGTACTCCGGCGCGTCCAGGTCGACGTAGGACTGCGGGGCACCGTCGACCGTGAGCAGCCAGGCCCGTTCCCGGTCCACGTCCGGGAGGAGGCGTGCGGTGCCGTGGTCCACGTCCCGGATGACGGGTATCGACTCGTTCACTCCCCCATTGTGGGGTGGGCCCGCCTTCCCGGGGAAAACGGGGAGGCGGGCCCAGGTCACCCGCACGGCTCAGAGCAGCTCCGTGACCGTGCCCGCGCCGACCGTGCGGCCGCCCTCGCGGATCGCGAAGCCGAGGCCCGGCTCCAACGGGACGTCCCGGCCCAGCTCGACGGTCATGGTGACCGTGTCCCCGGGCCGTGCGACCGCCGCCTCGCCGAGGTCCACGTCGCCGACCACGTCGGCCGTGCGGATGTAGAACTGCGGCCGGTATCCGGTGGTGACCGGGGTGGTGCGGCCGCCCTCACGCCCCGACAGGACGTACACCCGCGCGGTGAAGCGCCGGCTCGGGGCGACACTGCCCGGCGCCGCGACGACATGGCCGCGGCGCAGCCGGTCGCGCTCGACGCCGCGCAGGAGCAGCGCGACGTTGTCGCCGGCCTCGGCGGACTCCATCGGCTTGCCGAAGGTCTCCAGACCGGTGACGACCGTCTCGATGTCCGGGCCGAGCACCGACACCCGGTCGCCGACGCGGACCGTGCCGCGCTCCACGGCACCGGTGACGACCGTGCCCCGTCCGGTGATGGTCAGGACGTTCTCCACCGGCAGCAGAAACGGCGCGTCGGTGTAGCGCACCGGCATCGGTACGTAGGTGTCGACGGCGTCGAGCAGCGCCTCCACGGCCCCCGTCCAGCGCGGGTCGCCCTCCAGCGCCCGCAGCCCCGACACCCGTACGACGGGCACCGTGTCGCCGCCGTAGCCGTGCGCGGACAGCAGCTCGCGGACCTCCAGCTCGACCAGGTCGGTGAGCTCGGGGTCACCGGCGTCCGCCTTGTTGAGCGCCACCACGATGTGGTCGACGCCCACCTGGCGGGCGAGCAGGACGTGCTCGGCCGTCTGCGGCATGATCCCGTCGACGGCGGAGACGACGAGGATCGCCCCGTCGAGCTGGGCGGCCCCGGTGACCATGTTCTTGATGTAGTCGGCGTGGCCGGGCATGTCGATGTGCGCGTAGTGCCGGGTGCCGGTCTCGTACTCGACGTGCGCGATGTTGATGGTGATGCCGCGCTGCGCCTCCTCGGGCGCGCGGTCGATGCGGTCGAAGGGGACGAAGGTGCCGGTGCCGCGGTCGCTGAGCACCTTGGTGATGGCGGCGGTCAGGGTCGTCTTGCCGTGGTCGACGTGGCCCATGGTGCCGATGTTGAGGTGCGGCTTGGTGCGCACGTATGCCGTCTTGGGCATGGGTTCATTCCTTGGGATGCGAAGCGTGACGTGAGGACCCCGGGGCCCGGCCGACCCTCCCCTCGCGGGGTCCGCCGGACGGTCGGGGGAGGGTCAGCTTCGGGCGCCGCCGAGGGGCGCTGCGGCAGCGGTGACCGCTGCGGCGACAACTGCTGCGAGGGTGCACACGGCAGCCTTCGGCGCGTCCGCGACTGCGGACGGCGCTGCGGGGAAGGCGTACCGGGACATGCGCCGATCATCTCCGAAGGGCCGCCCGCCCGTCGAGCGAATTACGGCGGACCGTACGGGGATTGAGCCCGGGGCGGGCTGCGCTCCGGCGGGGTCGCATTACGGCGATCACACACCTTTGTCGGTTACTCTCCCCGAATGCTCGACACCGCCCCCGCCACCCGCCCCGCCCCCGGCCTCGCCGTGCGCTGCACGCGGATGCTGCTGTCGCCGTGGTGCCGGCTCTCGCTGCTCGTCGCCGTTCTGGTGGGCGCCGCGACGGCCATGCTGCTCCTGGATCCGCAGCGGCTGCTGACCTCCGGCCGGCTCGGGGAGCTGAGCGGCGGTTCCATGGCGGTGGTGCTCTTCGGGCTCGTGTACGGCGTCTGCACGGTGGCGTTCGTGCCGCGTCCGCTGCTGAACCTCGCGGCGGGGGCCCTGTTCGGGGCGCAGGCGGGCCTCGCGGCGGCGATCGGCGGCACGGTGCTGGGCGCGGGGGTCTCCTTCATGCTCGGCCGGGTGCTGGGCCAGGACGCGCTGCGCACCCTGGTACGGGGGCGCTGGCTGCGGGCTGCGGACGGTCAGCTGAGCCGGCACGGCTTCCGCTCGATGCTGGCACTGCGGCTCTTCCCCGGAGTGCCGTTCGCCGCCGCCAACTACTGTGCCGCCGTCTCCCGCATGGGCTATCCGCCGTTCCTGTTGGCCACGGGCCTGGGCTCGATCCCGAACACCGCCGCTTACGTGGTGGCGGGCAGCGAGGCGTCCTCGCCGACCTCGCCCGCGTTCCTCGCCGCGATGGGGTTCATCGTGCTGACGGGGGCCGGCGCGGTGGTGGTCGCCTGGCGCCGCCGGCACCGTCTGGGCGGCTGAGGGCGACAGGGCGGGGCGCGCGGGGGTTGTCGCCGGGCGTTCACCCGGGGGCGATACGCTGCCCGCGACCGACAGACGAAACAGGGCCCGGCCGGGCCCTGTCCTCGCACGACCGCACGCCGCCGGCGCCCGACGCCGGCGGCCGGTGCATGAGTATCCCGGGATGGCCCAAGCCCCATGAGCTGGTTCGAATCGTTCGTCCTCGGACTCGTCCAGGGACTGACCGAGTTCCTGCCGATCTCCTCCAGCGCGCATCTGCGGCTCACCGCTGCGTTCGCCGACTGGCAGGACCCGGGCGCGGCCTTCACCGCGATCACCCAGATCGGCACGGAGGCCGCGGTCCTCATCTACTTCCGCAAGGACATCGCCCGGATCGTCTCGGCGTGGTTCAGGTCGCTGACGGACCGTTCGATGCGCGGCGACCACGACGCCAAGATGGGCTGGCTGGTCATCGTCGGCTCCATCCCGATCGGCGTGCTGGGCCTGGCGTTCCAGGACCAGATCGAGGGCCCCTTCCGCGATCTGCGGCTGATCGCCACCACCCTGATCGTGATGGGCGTCGTCCTCGGCTTCGCGGACCGGATGGCCGCCCGGGACGAGAAGGGCGGCAGGCACCGGGCCGGCAAGGAGCGCAAGACCCTGCGCGAACTGGGCGTCAAGGACGGCCTCATCTACGGCTGCTGCCAGGCGATGGCCCTTGTCCCCGGCGTCTCGCGGTCCGGCGCCACGATCAGCGGCGGTCTGCTGATGGGCTACACCCGGGAGGCGGCGGCGCGTTACTCGTTCCTGCTGGCGGTCCCGGCGGTGCTCGCGTCGGGCGTCTTCGAACTGAAGGACGCGGGCGAGGGGCACGTCGCGTGGGGCCCGACGATCTTCGCTACGGTCATCGCGTTCGGGGTGGGGTACGCGGTCATCGCGTGGTTCATGAAATACATCACGACCAAGAGCTTCATGCCGTTCGTGATCTACCGGATCGTCCTGGGCGTGCTGCTCTTCATCCTCGTCGGCGCCGACGCGCTGAGCCCGCACGCGGGCGAGTCCGCGGGCTGACGTCCGCCATACCGCCCCCGGCCGCGCCGGGGGCGGCGCACCACGTCAGATCTCCGTGTCGCCGGGGCCCTCGGCGCCGAACTGCTCGGCGCGCAGCGCGAGGTCCTGGAGCACGTCCGCCGAGGTGACGTCCGTCTGCCCGGAGTCGTGGACCTGAGCCAGCATGGCGAACGCCAGGGTGAACGCCCCGACGAGCTGTTCCACCGCACCGCCGACCTCGCGTCCGACGACCACCACCACGTCCTCGACGGTGGCGTCCTCCGGGATGGCGATCCGGGGCATGGTCTCGTTGAGTAGGGCGGTCACCACGGTCGAGTCGGTGTCGGCGTCCTCGCGGTCCGGGTTCTCCTCCAGCAGCCGGCGCATCTCCCCCGCCTCGGTGAGGATGCCGACCACACGCTTCACCACTTCGCTCTGCTCCATACGGCGAGCATAGGCGCAGCCGGACCGGCCCAGAGGGACAAACGACGTGCGCGGCCATGCCGTGCCGGGGCCCGGACGGCCGCCTCCACCTCGGCACCCGCGCCCGCGCCGCCGTAGCGTACGCAACAGGTCCGTACGGCGGAGAGGAACCCATGAGCGGCACCGAGCTTCCCGTGATCGCGGCGGTCGACGGCTCCTCGCACAGCTGGGACGCGCTGGACTGGGCGGCCCGTGAGGCGGTCGTACGGAACTGGCCGCTGCTCGTCGTGCATGTCCGGCAGCTGGCCCGGCGCACCGACCAGGAAGTGCAGGAGCGGGAGGCGGGCGAGCTGCTGGCCTCGGCCGTGCGCCGCGTCGCGCAGGTCGCTCCGGGGCTGCGGCCCACGACGCTCGCGCCGCTCGACTTCCCGTCGGCGGCGCTGGTCTCGCTGAGCCGGGACGCCTCGCTGCTGGTGCTCGGCTCGCGGGGTCTAGGCGGATTCCGGTCCCTGATGCTGGGGTCCAACAGCCTGGCGACGGCGTCCATGGCGAAGTGCCCCGTGGTGATCGTGCACGGCGGCCGGGACGAGGAGGAGCCGGCCGGTGAGGGCGCGGGCGAGGTCTTCCCGGACATCGTCGCCGGGGTGGCCGCCGACGAGAGCAGCGAAGGGGTACTGGACTTCGCCTTCGAGACGGCGGCGGCGCACCCGGGCGCGCGGCTGCGGATCGTGCACGGCTGGACCATGTTCTCGTCCATGCTGTCCGGCGGGCCCGTCTTCGACCGGGACGCGGCGGCGGACGCGGCCGAGCGGTCGCTGGCCGAACTCACCGCCGGCTGGCGGGCCCGGTATCCGCAGGTCGAGGTCATGAAGGAGCCGGTCAACGGCTCCGCGACCCGCACCCTGGTCACCGCGTCCGCGACGGCGTCGCTGACCGTCATCGGGCGGCGGCGCGGCGGTGAGTCGCTGGGCCTCGGGCTGTCGCCGGTGGCGCACACGACGCTCACGCACGCCCTGGGCCCGGTGGCCGTCGTCCCCTGCTGACGGCCGGGCCGCGTCCGCTGCCGCACACTGGGCAGAAGATCGGGACCGGATGGCGGACGGACCTGCCGGCGGGCGGGGCGAGGAGGTGCGGCATGGATGCGTGGACCGGGTGGCGCGAGCGGGGCGCCCGCGTGCTGGACCGGGCCCCCGGGCGCGCGGCCGCCGCGCTGGTGGCCGGTGCGCTGCCGGCGCTCGCCTTTCCCGCGCCCTCGCTGTGGTGGTTCGCCTATGTCTGCCTGGTCCCGCTGCTGTTGCTGGTCCGGTCCGCCGGGACGGGGCGCGGGGCTGCGCGCGACGCGTGGCTGGGCGGCACGGGGTACATGATCGCCGTGCACCACTGGCTGATGCCGAGCCTGCATGTGTTCATCGTGATCCTCGCGGCGCTGCTCGGTCTGCTGTGGGCGCCGTGGGGGCTGCTGGCGCACCGGCTGCTGCGCGGTCCGGTGAGCGGGCGGGCGGCGGTCGTGGCGGTGGTCGTGGTGCCGTGCGGCTGGCTGATGATCGAGCTGGTGCGGTCCTGGGAGGCGCTGGGCGGCCCCTGGGGGCTGCTGGGGGCGAGCCAGTGGCAGGTGGCACCGGCGCTCCGGCTGGCCTCGGTGGGCGGGGTGTGGCTGGTGAGCCTGCTGGTGGTGGCGGTGAACACGGCGGTCACCGTGCTGCTGGTGCACTCCGCCGCCCGCGTCGTGGCCGCCGTATCGCTCCTGGTGGGCGCGCTGGTGGTCGGGGCGGCCTGGGTGTGGGCGCCGCAGCCCGAACGGACGGGCACGGCCAGGGTGGCCGTCGTGCAGCCCGGGATCGTGGAGGGGCCGGGCAGCATCCAGCGCAGGTTCGCCCGCAGCGAGGCGCTGACCCGGTCGCTCGCGGGGCGCGGCGTCGACCTGGTCGTGTGGGGTGAGAGCAGCGTCGGCGTGGACCCGGTCCGGCGGCCTGACATCGCGGCCCGGCTCGCGGCCCTGTCCCGGTCGGTGGGCGCCCCCCTCCTGGTGAACGTGGACGCCCGGCAGACCGACGCGGCGGGACGCACCGGGATCTTCAAGAGCGCCGTGCTGGTCGGGCCCCAGGGACTCACCGGGGACCGGTACGACAAGATGCGGCTCGTGCCGTTCGGCGAGTACATCCCGGCCCGGACGGCGCTCGGCTGGGCGACCTCGATGGGCCGGGCGGCGGGCGAGGACCGGCTGCGCGGCACGGGCCCGGTCACGATGCGGGTGCCCGGTGCGGACGGACTGCGTCTCGGCCCGCTGGTCTGCTTCGAGTCCGCGTTCCCGGACATGAGCCGGCGTCTGGTCCGGGACGGGGCGGGGCTCCTGGTCGCCCAGTCCTCCACCTCGTCCTTCCAGCACAGCTGGGCCCCGGTCCAGCACGCCTCGCTCGGCGCGCTGCGGGCGGCGGAGAGCGGCCGCCCGATGGTGCACGCCACCCTCACGGGCGTGAGCGCGGTGTACGGCCCGGGGGGCGAGCCCGTCGGACCCCGCCTCGGCACGGAGACCAGCGGCACCGCCGTCTACGGGGTGCCGCTCGCCCGGGGCACGACGCTGTACGTACGCCTGGGCGACTGGCCGGTGTACGGGGCGCTGGGGGTGCTGGCCGCCTTCTGCGCGGCGGAGGGTGTACGGGGGGCGCGCGGCCGGAGGCGTACGCGGGCGGCGGCGCAGGCTGTTCAGGCCGCGTCCAGCTCCCGCAGGACGCGCTCGCAGAGTTCGTGGGTCTCCAGGGCGTCCCGGGCGCTCAGCGGGCGGCCCTCGCGTACGGCGTCCAGGAAGGCCAGCACGGCCTGCTCGATACCGCGCTGACGGGCCACCGGCACCCAGTCGCCGCGCCGGCGCACGCTGGGCCGGCCCTTGTGGTCGATGACCTCCGCGAGGTTGAGCACCTCGCGCTTGGAGTCCTGGCCGGAGACCTCGAGGCGCTCCTCCGTCGAGCCGCTGAGCCGGTTCATCGCGCCGATCGCGGTGAAGCCGTCGCCGGAGAGCTGGAGCACGACGTGGTGCAGCAGACCGTCCACGAGCCGGCCGCTCACCACGGTGCGCTCGACGGGGCCGGGCGCCAGGAAGCGCAGGGTGTCCACGACGTGGATGAAGTCGTCGAACACCATGGTGCGGGGCTCCTCGGGGAGCCCGACCCGGTTCTTCTGCAGGAGGATCAGCTCGCGCGGGTGCTCCGCGCACTGGGCGTAGCCCGGGGCCAGCCTGCGGTTGAAGCCGACGGCCAGACCCGTGCCGCGCGCCTCGGCGAGCTCCACCAGGCGGGTGGACTCGGCCAGCGTGTACGCGAGCGGCTTGTCGACGTACGTGGGGACGCCCGCGTCGAGCAGCCGGCCCACGATCTCCGGGTGGGCGGCGGTCGAGGCGTGCACGAACGCGGCGTCGAGCCCCTGGGCGAGCAACGAGTCCAGGTCCCGGTGGCACCGGTCCGCCGGGACGCGGTGGGCGGCGGCGACCGCGGCCAGGGTGGCCGGGGTGCGGGTCTGGAGGTGGAGTTCGATGCCCGGCAGGGCGCCGAGCACCGGCAGGTACGCCTTCCGCGCGATGTCCCCGAGCCCGATGCAGCCGACCTTCACAGGGTGTTCCTCTCGCTGGTCAGCGCCGTGTGCCGGGCGCCTCGTCCGTCGTCCCGGCAGCATACGTGTCCCCCGGCGGGCGCCAGTCTGCGATCCCGTCGAAGGTGCGCAGGACGAGCCCGGGACCGAGGCGCGAAACGGTGGACATGAGGAAGTCGCGTGCGGCGACGGCCGGGGCGCTGCTGAGGCTCATGAGCCGGGAGACCCGGTCGGCCTTGCGGACGACGGCGGCGGTGCGCGGCAGCCGGTCGGCGGTGTACGCGGCGAGGCCGGCGCCCAGGTCCCGCCCGGGCGCCACGTGGTGGGCGAGGACGATGCCGTCCTCGATGGCCTGGTTGCCGCCCTGGCCGAGGGTGGGGGCCATGGCGTGGGCGGAGTCCCCGAGCAGCACGGTGCGGCCCCGGTGGAAGGCGGGGAGCGGGTCGGCCATCCGGTACACGTCGTTGCGGAGGATCTCCTCCGGTGCGGTGGCGGCGATGATCTCCGGAACCGGGTCGTGCCAGTCGCCGAAGCGGCGCAGGAGTTCGGCCTTCTCGTCGTCGGCCGCCCGGGCCCCGGCGGGGGCGGTCGCCGCCGCGTACGCGTAGATCCTGCCGTCCTTGAGCGGCTGGGTGCCCCAGAGCGCGCCGCGTCCCCAGGTCTCGTGCGGCGGGAAGGGGCGGTCCGGGGCCGGGACGACGACGCGCCAGGTGGTGAAGCCCGCGTAGGAGGGGCCGGGGGCGTCCGGGAAGAGGGCGCTGCGGACGCCGGAGTGGATGCCGTCGGCGCCGACGACGAGTTCGGCCTCGATCGCCCCGGCCGGCGTGGTGACGACGGCGGGGGCGCCGACGGCGGTGCCCGGGTCGGTCAGGCGGGCCGGGCAGCCGGTGCGGATGGCGGAGGCGGGGAGCCGGGCGGCGATGCGGTCGATGAGGACGGCCCGGTGCAGGAGGACGAGGGGGCCGCCGAACCGCTCGGCCGCAGCCGAGGCGTCGGTGCGCGAGAGCCAGCGGCCGGACGGCGCGCGCATCCCGCCCTCGCCCTGCCAGGCGGCCAGGGACCTGATCTCGTCGCCGAGGCCGACGACGTCGAGCGCGCGCTGGGCGTTGGGGGCGAGCCCGATGCCGGCGCCGACGGGTTCCAGGGAGTCCGCGCGTTCCAGCACGGTGACCTGCCAGCCGGACCTGTGCAGGGCGAGAGCCGCGGTGAGCCCGCCGATCCCGCTGCCCATGACGACCGCACGGGGCATGTCCATGACCCTTCCTTCCGTCGGAACTACATCTGTAGTGACACCGCCCAGCGTACTACAGCTGTAGTTGCGGCGGTAGGTTGACCCCATGACCGCACGCCCCACCGGCTCCGACCGGGCCGGACTGATCGCCGACGCCGCCCTCGCCCTCCTCGCGGAACGCGGCATGCGGGGGCTGACGCACCGCGCGGTGGACGAGCGGGCCGGTCTGCCCCAGGGCTCGACCTCGAACCACGCCCGGACCCGGCAGGCCCTGCTGGAGGCGGCGGTGCGACGGCTGGCGGAGCGCGAGGGGCGGATCCTGGCGCCCGGTGGGCTGGGGTCGGGCACGGACACCGACGAGCTGGTCGCGGGGCTGGCCCGGGCGCTGCACCGCTATCTGACGCACCACCCGGAGCTGCTGGTCTGCCGGTACGAACTGGCGCTGGAGGCCACTCGCCGCCCCGAGCTGCGGGAGTTCTTCGACGCGACGGGCATGCAGTTCCGCGCGCCGCTGGTGGCGCTGATGACAGCGGCCGGATCTCCGGAACCGGAGCGGCACACGCTGTCCCTGGTGGCTTGGTGCGAGGGGCTGATGTTCTCGTGCGCGGCCGGCTCCTACCACCGCTCCGTCCCCAGCGAGGCGGAGCTGCGCCGCGGCTTCGACGAGCTGCTGCGCGGGATGCTGGGGCGCTGACGCGCCGCTCCGGCGTCACTCGTGCGGGCGGATCGGGGGCGACGGAGGCGTGGACCGGTCGCCGGCCCCGCAGAGTTGATCACGTGCAACGAACGAGAACCGCCGTGAAACTCCTGGTCTGCCTCGCGGTCGCGGCCCTGTCGGGGTGCGTGTCCGTCCAGCCGCATCCGGCAGCCCCGCCCCGCCCCGGGGTCAGCCGGCCGGCCCACGACCTGGCCCCGCAGACCGCCGGGCCGCCGGTGCACGACACGCTGGAGGCCGTACCGAAGGCGAAGCCGTCCCGCGCGGCCTCGCCGTCCGCCGCGCGCAAGCCGTCGCCGGGCCGCCCGGCAGCCCGCCCCGGCGAGCCGCGCCTCCCGCTGCCGCAGCGGCCCGCGCCCGCTCCGGACCTGCCGCTGCCGCGCCGGATCGCCCCGGCCGCCTCCGCGCCCGTTCTGCCCGCGCCCGGCGGCGGAACCGGGGTGTGCGATCTCGGCAGGGGCTACGGCCACTGGCCGGCGGGCAGCCCCCAGTCCCGGATCTGCGACCGCGCCTACGGCCGGTGAAGCGGCGGAGCTCCGGAGCAGCCGGTCACCACTCGCGGAGCCGCCGTTCCAGCCGGCCGATCGCGGCCCGGACGCCGCCCCCGTATCCGTCGTCCGCACCGTCGTCGGCCAGCACCGCCGAGGCCGCCCGGGCCCGCTCCAGATGGTCCCGGGCTGCGGCCGGGCGCTGGAGCTTCATGTAGTCCGCGGCGAGGTTGAGGTGCAGCGACGGGTAGAAGGCGCGCATCGCGAGCGCGTCCCGGTCTCCGGCCACGCGTTCGTCGGCCAGGGCCCGGGCCGCGGTCAGCGCGCGCAGGTCCCAGGCCAGCTCGTCGGCCGGATCGTCCTGCGTATCGGCCATGTAGTGCGCCAGGGTGCAGCGGTGCAGGGCGTCGCCCTCGTCGCCGATCTCGGACCAGAGCACGGTGAAGCGGTTGCGGGCCTCCTCCCGGTCGCCTCCGTGCAGCAGCATGACCGCCTGGCCGATCCTGGTCATGAAGACGTCCTCCGACGCCTCCCGCTGCTCCGTCACCACGGCCTCCTCGCACCCGTCCGCCCGAACCCGGCGGTCCGGGTTCCGACGCTAACCGCCGGGACGGGCGGACACGGGGAGGCTCGGGCTCGGCCCGGCTCCGCCCAGGTCGGGGATGCGCCAGTCGATGGGCTGGTGGCCCTGCTGGGCGATGGCCTCGTTTATCCGGGTGAAGGGGCGGGAGCCGAAGAACTTCTTCGCCGACAGCGGCGAGGGGTGCGCGCCCTTCACCACCACGTGGCGCTCGGTGTCGATCAGGGGGAGCTTCTTCTGCGCGTAGTTGCCCCAGAGGACGAAGACCGCAGGGTCGGGGCGGGCGGCGACGGCCCGGATCACCGCGTCGGTGACCTTCTCCCAGCCCTTGCCCTTGTGCGAGTTGGCCTCGCCCGCGCGGACGGTGAGCACGGCGTTGAGCAGCAGGACGCCCTGCTCGGCCCACGGCATCAGATAGCCGTTGTCCGGGACGGGCAGGCCCAGCTCCTCGTTCATCTCCTTGTAGATGTTGCGCAGCGAGGGCGGGGTCTTCACGCCGGGCCGAACGGAGAAGCACAGACCGTGCCCCTGGCCCTCGCCGTGGTAGGGGTCCTGGCCGAGGACCAGGACCTTCACCTTGTCGTACGGGGTCGCTTCCAGGGCCGCGAACACCTGCTCCCGGGGCGGGTAGACCGGTCCGGCGGAGCGCTCCTCCTCGACGAACGCGGTGAGCTCCTTGAAGTACGGCTTCTGCAGCTCTTCGCCGAGGACGCCGCGCCAGGACTCGGGCAGCAGGTCGGTGTCGGTCACGTGAACAACCTCCGGTAAGCAATCCGTTCTTGCTTCCAGAACCTACCGGGCGCCACTGACAACGCGGTCCGGGCGGGCCACCGGGGCCCGCCCCGCGCGGTGCTACCAGCTGGCCTTGCGGTACAGCTCCCACATCTGCATGACGGTCTGCGGGTCCAGGGCGCGCTCGCCGCCGCCGATGTCCTCGCCTGCCGCCACGTACAGCTTGCCCTGCCAGAGCGGCAGCAGCCGCACGTCGTCCACCAGGATCTTCTGGGCCCGCTCGAACTCCTTGGCGACCGCGCCCCGGTCGCTCTGCTTGCGGGACCGGGGCAGCAGCAGCTGGGTGATCTCGTCCTTCACGTACGGCATGCCCGTGACGCTGTTCTTGCCCACGAACGGGGCGATGAAGTTGTCCGGGTCCGGGAAGTCCGGGAACCAGCCGCGGCCGAAGACCGGGTACTCCCCCTTGGTGAAGCCCGCCTGGAAGGTCTTCCACGGGCGGCTCTTGAGGGTGATGCGGAAGAGTCCGGAGGCCTCCAGCTGGCGCTTCAGCTCGTCGAACTCGGGCGCGGTCGAGGAGCCGTAGCGGTCGGTGGTGTACCAGAAGGTCATGGGGACGGGCGTGGTGATGTGCGCGTCGGCCAGGATCCGGCGGGCCTTGTCCTTGCTGGGGTTGCCGAAGGTGTCGAAGAAGGTGGTGGTGTGCGTCGCGATGCCCTTGGGGACCATCGAGTACAGCGGTTCGGCCGTGCCCCGGTAGACCTTGGCGACGAGCGCGTCCCGGTCGACCAGCTGGGCTATGGCCCGCCGGACGGCCGGTTTCCCGGCGGCGGGGTCGTCCGGGTTGAAGACCAGGAAGCGGATGTCGGCGCCGGTGGACTCCACGATCTGGAGGTCCCCGCCCTCCCCGTTGCTGTTGCTGTCCTCGATGCTGACGACGTCCTCGGCGGACAGGCCGCGGTAGGTGGCGTCGATCTCGTTCTTCCGGAGCGCCTTCACCATGGCGCCGGAGTCCTTGAAGTACCGGATGGTCACGGCGTCGTTCTTGCGGTCGGCGAACCCTTCGTAGTCGGGGTTCTTCACCAGCTCGGAGCGGTCGCCCTGCTCGTAGGCGTTCAGCAGGTAGGGGCCGGAGCCGGTGACCTTGCCGTCGTCGCGGATCTTGTGCTTCGAGTACGCGCTCGGCGCGACCAGGGACATGGCCGGGGTGGCCAGGACGAACGGGAAGGTGGCGTCGGGCTTCTTCAGGTTGAAGATGACGACGTCGTCGCCCTTGGTCTCGACCCGGTCGAGCGAGCCGAGCATGCCGACGGGTCCGCCCTTGACCCCGATCTCCGAGATCCGGTCGATGGAGTACTTCACGGCCGCCGCGTCCAGCTTGTCGCCGTTGGAGAACTTCAGCCCCTCGCGGAGCCGGCAGCGGTAGGCGGTGCTGGTGCGGTCGGTGAACCTGCACTCCTCGGCCGCGTCCGGCTCGGGGGTCGTGCTGCCGGTGGGGAAGCTCACCAGGGTCTGGAACACGTTGCGCATCAGCTCCCAGGAGCCGTCCCACGCCGCCGCCGGGTCCAGGGTCGAAGGCTCACTGGTCGTCCCGACGGCGAGCTTCTGCTCCACATCCGAGCTGCCGCCGGGCAGCAGCCCGCAGCCGGCCAGCAAGGACAGGGACGCAAGGGCTGCAGCGGCCTGCAGACTGGCCCGGTAGAACACGTGCACGCTCCTCGATCAGCCATGGGTCGGCAGACCATACCGCAGCGCCCCGCCGGGTCAATCCGCAGGCCCGGCGGGGCACTTGAGGCAATCAGGACCATATCGGCCCAGGCCGGATCAGCCGACTCCGGCATTCAGGAAGATGCCGCCGTCGACCACCAGCGTCTGGCCCGTGATCCAGGCGGACTGGTCGGAGGTGAGGAAGGCGGCCGCGCCGCCGATGTCCTCCGGCACCCCGAGCCTGCCGAGCGGGTAGGCGGCCGCCGCCTCCTCCTCGCGGCCCTCGTACAGCGCCTGGGCGAAACGGGTCTTGACGACCGCGGGCGCGATCGAGTTGACCCGGACCACCGGTGCGAACTCGTGCGCCAGCTGGAGGGTCAGGTTGACCATGGCCGCCTTGCTCATCCCGTACGCGCCGATGAAGGGCGAGGCGGAGACACCGGCGACCGAGGCGATGTTGACGATCGCCCCGCCGTTCTCCTTCTGCCACGCCTTCCAGGTCTGCTGGGCGAAGCCGAGCGCCGAGACCACGTTGGTCTCGAAGACCTTGCGGGCGACGTTCAGGTCGAGCTCCGCGATGGGCCCGAAGACCGGGTTGGTACCGGCGTTGTTGACCAGGAAGTCGACCCGGCCGAACGCCTCCATGGTGCGGGCGACGGCCGCCGCCTGGTGCGCCTCGTCGTGCGCCTTGCCGGCGACGCCGATGACCCGGTCGGCGCCGAGCGTCTCGACGGCCTCCTTCAGGGCGTCCTCGTTGCGCCCGGTGATGCACACCCGGTCGCCGCGCTCGACGAGCGCCTGCGCGATGCCGTAGCCGATGCCCCGGCTCGCGCCGGTGATCAGCGCGACCTTGCCGCTGTCCTGCACAGTCATGATGTCCGCAGCCCTTCGGGTCAGTTGAGCGGTCCGCCGGCCACGTACATGACCTGGCCGGAGACGAAGCCGGCGGCGTCGCCCGTGAAGAAGGCGATGGCGTTGGCGATGTCGTCGGGGACGCCGACGCGCTGGACCGGGATCTGCGTCGCGGCGGCCGCCTGGAACTCCTCGAAGCCCATGCCGACGCGGGCCGCGGTCTGCGCGGTCATCTCGGTGACGATGAAGCCGGGAGCCACGGCGTTGGCGGTGATGCCGAACTTGCCGAGTTCCTTGGCGAGGGTCTTGGTGAAGCCCTGGAGGCCCGCCTTGACCGCCGCGTAGTTGGCCTGGCCGCGGTTGCCGAGCGCCGAGGAGGAGGACAGCGACACGATACGGCCGAACTTGGCGTCCACCATGTGCTTCTGGACGGCCTTGGCCATCAGGAACGCGCCCTTGAGGTGCACGTTCATCACGGTGTCCCAGTCGGACTCGCTCATCTTGAAGAGCAGGTTGTCGCGGAGCACGCCCGCGTTGTTGACGAGGATCGTCGGGGCGCCCAGCTCGGCGGCGACCCGGGCGACGGCGGCCTCCACCTGGGCGCCGTCCGACACGTCGCAGCCGACGGCCAGGGCCTTGCCCCCGGCGGCGGTGATCTTCTCGACGGTGTCCTTGCAGGCCGCCTCGTCGAGGTCGAGTACGGCGACGGCGCGGCCCTCGGCCGCCAGACGTACCGCGGTGGCGGCACCGATGCCCCGGGCCGCTCCCGTCACGATGGCTACGCGCTGCTCGCTGGTCGACATGCTTGGCTCTCCTCGCCCTTGGATAGCGGCTCAGCGGACGTCGGGGGCTCGGAGAGAACCCGCCCGATGACTGAGCAACCGCTTAGTACCTTCAGCAGACGAGACGCTAGAAGCCCTGGCACCCGGTGTCAACGGGCCACGGGCGCAGCGGCGCATGTCACACTCCGCCGGGCCGCCGTCACGCGGTGCGCGGGCGGCGGCCCCGGGCGCCGGTCAGCGCACCAGCAGGTCGAGCAGCCGCTCCACCTCGGCCTCGGGATCGGCGGTCAGGCCGCTGTGCACGGGCCCCGGCTGTACGACGGTGGAGCGCGGCGCGATCAGCCAGCGGAAGCGGCGGCCCGCATCGTCGCCGGCGGCCTGGCCCGCGTCCGTACCGCCGCGGCAGACGCCCTCGACGGCGTGCAGCGCGGCCCGGACCCCGGTCACGTCGGCGCCGGGGTCGAGCGCCTTCAGCTTGGCCTCGTCCAGCTCGGTGCGGGCGGCCACGAAGCCCTTGGCGCGGCAGTAGACCACCACCCCGGCGTTGAAGCACTCCCCGCGCTGGACGCGGGGGACGACGCGCAGCAGCGCGTACTCGAAGACATCGCGCCCGCTCATGCCCGGCCGCCCTTCTCGCCGTCCGTGGCGTGGGTGCGCGGGGCGAGCCGTTCGGTGATCCAGCCCGGGGCCTGGGACGGCTTGTCGGGGGTGGGGGCGTCCATGATGATCCGTTCGTGGATGGTGGCCGCGCGAACGGCCAGCGCGTCCGCGTACGCCTGCCGCAGCTCGTCCGTCGAGCCGAAACCGGGTTCGTCCACCAGCCACTCGTCCGGGACGTCGGCGGCGGCCTCGGCGAGCAGCTCGGGCGTCACCAGCGGAGCGAGCTCGGCGGCGGCCGAGGCGATGTCGGGCCGGAAGGGGGCGAGGGCGTGGTCCGAGGCGTTGTACGGCTTGGCGGCGGACGCCTGGGCACCGGGCCAGTTATGGTGCCAGATCATGGTGGCGCCGTGATCGATGAGCCAGAGGTCGCCGTGCCAGACGAGCAAGTTCGGGTTGCGCCAGGACCGGTCGACGTTGTTGATCAGCGCGTCGAACCAGACGACCCGCCCGGCCTCGCGCGGGTCCACCTCGTAGGCGAGCGCGTCGAAGCCGAGCGAGCCGGGCAGGAAGTCCATCCCGAGGTTCAGGCCGCCGCTGGCCTTCAGCAGCTCCTGCACCTCCTGGTCGGGCTCGGCGAGCCCGATGACCGGGTCGAGCTGGATCTGCACGAGCTCGGGCACGCGCAGCCCGAGCCGCCGCCCGAGCTGCCCGCAGATCACCTCCGCGACGAGGGTCTTGCGGCCCTGGCCGGCTCCGGTGAACTTCATGACGTACGTGCCGAGGTCGTCGGCCTCGACGATCCCGGGGAGCGAGCCGCCTTCACGCAAGGGCGTGACATAGCGGGTCGCTACGACCTCTTCCAACATTTTCCCAGGCCACCCATCTCTTCAACCTTGCGATCCACGGAAGGCTTCTCCGGAGCGTAGAGGCCGGGGACACGGGTCGACAGTGCTGGGGAGCATCCGGGGAGTTTCGGCTGGCAAGCTGATCCCTCACGCTCTCCAAGCAGACCGTCGACGGTGCCGCGCCCCTTGCTGCCGGCCTCAGGCATGAAGTGAGCATAGTAACCGAGAGTGATCGCAGGCGAGGAGTGCCCGTGCCGCCGAACCAGGGTCACGACGGACTCTCCACGTACGTGCCGCGGGTGTGTCGTCTCCGGCGGGTGGGTCCTGTGCCGCGCAAGCTGCGTCGGGACCCCGACGGGCTGGGCAGGTTGGCTGTCGGAGCGGCCTGGAGCCACGGCCTTGAGCGGGGCTCTTCAGGAACCGGTGAGGGGGCTCTCGTCGGGCAGGGGCAACAGGATGCGGAAAGTCGTGCCCTGGCCGGGGGCGGTGTCGACCTCGACGTGTCCGTGGTGTGTGCCGACCAGGGAGTGGACGATGGACAGGCCCAGACCGGCGCCGCCCGTCGGGGTGCGGCCGCGGGCCGTGTCGCCGCGGTAGAAGCGGTCGAAGATGTGGGTGGCCTGCTCGGGTGTCATCCCGGAGCCCTGGTCGCTCAGCTCGAGGACGGCCTGGCCGTCCAGCGTGCCTACGCCGATGCGCACCGGGGTGCCGGGCGGGGTGTGGGCGATGGCGTTGCCGACGAGGTTGGAGGTCACCTGGCGCAGGCGCGCTTCGTCACCGAGTACGGGGGCGCGGCCGGGCGGGCCGCCGCCCGGGCCGGTCAGGGTGACGGGACGCTCCGGTGCCATGGCCCGCAGGTCGTGCAGGGCGTCGGCGGCCAGGGTGCGCAGTCCATCGGGGTGAGTTGCAGGGGCAGGCGGGCCTCGGCCGTGGCCTCGTCGTCGAGCCGGGCCAGCAGCAGGAGGTCTTCGACGATACGGACGAGGCGGGCGGCCTCGCGTTCGATGCGGTTCATGGCGGAGTCGACGTCGGGGCGCTGGGGCATGCCGCCCATCCGGTACAGCTCGGTAAAGCCCTTGATGCCGAACAGGGGGGTGCGCAGTTCGTGGCTGGCGTCGGCGATGAAGGTGCGCATGCGCTCGTTGGTGGCAGAGCGGGCTGCATCGCCGGCTTCGATCCGGTCGAGCATGCCGTTGAGTGCAGCCGACAGACGTCCCAGTTCGGTGTTGGTGGTGGCCGGCTGCGGAATGCGGCTGGACAGTTCCCCGCCTGCGATGGCCGCGGCCGTCGTCTCGATGCGCCGCAGCGGCCGCAGTCCGGCGCGTACGGCGTACCAGGCGATGAAGCCCAAGAGGACGAGGACCAGGGAGTCGATCACCAGCATCCACACGCCCAGGTGCCGGATCGTCGCATGGACCGATGCCAACGAGCCGGCCGCCACCACGCCGGCCGGAGCGGCCTGTCCCGCGCCCTCCGCCGGTACGGCGATCACCCGCCAGTCATCTCCGCTGCCGCTGTCCGGCGCCTGGAGGGGACGCTCGTTGCGGGCTTCGACCGACGCCCTGTCGAGTACCGGAAGCCGTGGGGCGCTGTCGGTGGCCGGGCGCAGTGTGTGCTGGATGCGGCCCTTGGCATCGAGGTAGGCGACATACGCATCGTCCGTCAGCTCGCCCTCTACCGCGCCGCGTAGCCGTGCTGCGCTGTCCGCCGGTGCCTGGTCCAGGTTCGGCAGCCGCGCCGCGGTCGTTGCAGCGGTGCGCAGCCGGTCGTCCAGCTGGTGCACCAGCTGCCGTTCCAGCAGTGTGACGAGCAAGGCGTTGCTGGCCAGCAGGGCGGTGACGACGAGCAGCAAGGTGATGGCCACGACCCGTCCGCGCAGCGACATGCGGCTGATCGGTCCGCCCGCGGGGGCGGCACTCATGTGCGGGTCCTGCGCAGGACGTAGCCGGTGCCGCGCACGGTGTGGATCAGCTTCGGCTCGCCTGTGTCGATCTTGCGGCGCAGGTAGCTGATGTAGGAGGCGACGATGGAGTCGTCCCCGTCGAAGTCGTAGTGCCAGACCTGGTCCAGGAGCTGGTCCCTGGACAGGACCTGCCCGGCGTTCTGCATCAGTACGCGCAGCAGGCTGAACTCGGTCGGCGACAGCTGTACTGGCTGACCCGCGCGGGTCACCTGGTGGCTGTCGGGGTCCAGTTCCAGGTCGTCCACGACCAGCAGCCCCTCGCTCCGGCGGCCGTTGGTGCGGCGCAGCACGGCCTGGATGCGCAAGATGAGCTCTTCCAGGTTGAAGGGCTTGGTGACGTAGTCGTCCCCGCCGGCCCGCAGTCCGCTGATCCGGTCCTCGGCTGCGTCCCGTGCGGTCAGGAACAGGATCGGCGGATGCCCGGTCCCTTGGCCGACGGGGTGCTCGCGCAGGCGGCGGGCGACCTCAAAGCCGTTGAAGTCGGGCAGCATGACGTCCAGGACGATCAGGTCGGGGCGCTGTTCGCGGACCGCTTCCCATGCCTGGGCGCCTGTCTCGGCCGTGATCACCTGGAAGCCGGTCAGCCGCAAGCTGGCGGACAGCAGCTCACGCAGTGTGGGTTCGTCCTCCACCACCAGCAGTCGCTGTGTCGTCGTCACGGTGTCCGTCCCCGGCCGGTGGTCTTCTGTCTTCACTGTGCTGCCCTGCTAGGCGTCGCGCTTGCGGAAGACGACGAAGGCCGCCGCCGTCAAGGCCGCCACACTCCCGGCCATGACGCCCAGTCCTGCCCAGGGTCCCAGCAGCTCGGGATCCTGGACGCTGGTGATGATCTGCCCGCCGGCGATCGGCGGCCAGTATTTCGACACCCAGTCGCCGATCCCGCCGGGCAGGGCCGGAGCGAACGCCTGGACGATCAGCATGACACCGAACAGGCTGGTCACCGTCGCCGTGGTGGAGCGGATGACCGTGCCCAGAGCCAGTCCGAAGAGCCCGGCCAGTGCCAGATATAGGCCACCACCGACGATGCCGCGCAGCGCCACGCCGTCGCTGAGTGCCAGGTGCGGAACGCCCGCCCCGGACAGCGTCGCCTGCCCGACCAGAAAGCCGGCCAGCGACACCGCGATCCCGACCGGGAGCGCCACGCCCACCAGTACCACGGCCTTGGAGGCCAGCACCCGTGCTCGGTGCGGCACGGAGGTGAGGGTGGGGACGATGGTGCGCGCCCCGTACTCGGAGGTGATGGCCAGGCCACCCAGCAGACCGAGCGCTATCTGCGCGAGCAGATAGCCGCGCATGCTGGTGGCCAGCGGGTCGAACGTGGCCTGGTCCGCAGGGCTCAAGGCCGCGAACTCGCTGCCGGCGGATGAGCCGTTCAGCGCGGCCAGCCCGACGGTGAACGCCATGGTGCCCAGGATCACGAACAGAGTCGACCGCATCGTTCGGATCTTGATCCATTCGGCGTGGAGGCTGTGCCAGAAGGTCGCCTTTCCGCCCGGCGTACGGTCCGAGCCTGGTGAAGGGAGGCGCCTCATGCGGGCGCGCCGGCGGATCTTCGCCGGTTCGACGGGGGATTGCGTGATGGCGTGACTCATCGGCTCGTCTCCTCTTCTGCCTGGTATTCCACTGCATCGCGGGTCAGCGCCATGAATGCCTGCTCCAGGGACGCCGGGCGTGGGGCCAGCTCGTGCAGTTCCACCCCGCCGGCTGACGCCAGCGCTCCGATCTCGGGGGCTTCCAGACCGGTCACGACCAGGGTCTCGCTGTCCTCCCTACGAACGTGCGCGGCCGCGGCCGCGGCGAGCATGCCGCGCAGTTCGTCGGCCTGCGGGGTGCGGACCAGGACCTCGCGCTCGGAGTGCGTGTCGATGAAGTCCTTCATCGACGTGTCGGCGATCAGTTTTCCGCTACCGATGACGATGAGATGGTCGGCGGTCAGTTCCATCTCGCTCATCAGATGGCTGGACATCAACACCGTGCGTCCCTCAGAGGCCATCTTCCGCATCAGCGAGCGGATCCACACGATGCCCTCCGGGTCCAGCCCGTTGAGCGGTTCGTCGAAGACCAGCACCGGAGGATCGCCCAGCAGCGCCGCGGCGATACCCAGCCGCTGGCGCATTCCCAGGGAGAAGGCTCCTGCCCGGCGTCGCCTCACCTTTTCCAGGCCGACTTCCGCCAACGCTTTGTCCACCCGGCTGCGGGGGAGCCCGTTGCCGGCCGCGAGCGCCAACAGGTGATGATAGGCGGTGCGGCTGGGCAGCACCGCCCCGGGATCCAACAGCGCCCCGACGGCTTTCAGCGGCGCGGGCTGCTCGGCATAGGGCCGCCCGTCCACGGTGGCCGTGCCGGAGCTGGGTGCATCCAGCCCCAGGACCATGCGCAGCGTGGTCGACTTACCGGAACCGTTGGGCCCCAAAAACCCGGTCACCTCACCGGGACGCACAGCGAAGGTCAGATCGTCCACGGCAAGGACATCGCCGTAGCGTTTCGTCAGACCACGTACTTCGATCATCGAGGCTCCAGGAACCGGTGGCAGAGGTGCACGCGATAGCCGCATGCGCCGCTCCATCGTCGGTCTACGACGTGAGCCGGATCTGGACGAACATGTGCGCCTCATGACAGCGCCAGGCCCCTGACCTGGGAAGACCCCGCTGGTAGCGCTCGGCGGGGCCGGGATTCACATGAAACTCACACGAAGCGCACCGCTGCGGCGGCGCACGCTGCCGCGATCACGCCATCGGACGCGCATCGCTCGAACCTCGGCCGCCCACTCCTATGGGACGACGGGCGCGATGCCTGGCAAGGACGCACCCGCGCGACCCGCCGACCGGTCGGCCTGCGCGAGTGGGAGGTGCTGCGGGCACGCCTCGGCGACATGGCCTCGGGGACTCGTTGAGCCTTGAGCCGTATCTCGGTGTCGATGACGTTTCCAGAGGCAGGGAACTGCATGGTCAACTTGTCCGCGTTGTACGGATGTTCGGCAAGACGGCTCATCTCCGCTCGCGCGGGGGGTTCATGCGTGCCCTGACAACTTCATGACGTACGTGGCGAAGTCGTCGGCCTCGACGAGCCCGGGGAGCGAGCCGCCTGGCCGGCCCGGCTACCGCTTGGCGGCGACGAAGCCCCACTGGTCGACCGGCTCTCCGGTGACCGGCTCCTCGGGGCGCCACAGGCTGATGGAGCCGAAGCCCGGTTCCACCAGTTCGAGGCCGTCCGCGAAGGTGGCGACGATTTCCCTGGGGCGCGAGATGTACGGCATGGCGCCGCCGCTGGCGTACTCGTCGGACCCGGCCCGGGTCTCCGGGGTCTCGATGGTGTCGCACAGCATCAGATGGCTGCCGGCGGGCAGCGCGTCCAGGTAGCCGCGGAGCAGGGCCGCGGCCTCGTCCGCGTCCGCCACGTGTCCCAGCGTCGAGAGCAGCATCACGGCCACCGGGCGGCTGAGGTCCAGGGTCCGGGCGGCCTCGCGCAGCACCTTCTCCGTGTCCCTCAGGTCCGCGTGCACGTAGTCCGTGGCGCCCTCGGGCCGGCTCGTCAGCAGGGCCCGGGCGTGGGCGAGGACGATCGGGTCGTTGTCCACGTACACGATGCGTGCCGTCGGCTCGACGCCCTGGGCGACCTCGTGGGTGGCGTTCGCCGTCGGCAGGCCGGTGCCGAGGTCCAGGAACTGCCGAACGCCCGCCTCGGCGGCCAGATAGCGCACGGCCCGCGCCTGGAACGCCCGGGAGGCGCGCGCTATCTCGATGATCTGGGGGAACAGCTCCTCCATCGTGGCCCCGAGCCGGCGGTCCACCTCGTAGTTGTCCTTGCCGCCCAGCCAGTAGTTCCACACCCGCGCCGAGTGCGGTGTGCCCGTGTCGATTCCGTCCACCGCCACCTGGTTGCCCTGCCCGTCAGTCATCGGCCCTCTTCACGTCGTGCGCCGGAGGCACGGACGACTCCGTGCCGCGCAGGCCCATGTTTCCTCACCGGCCACATCCGCACCAGCCCGAAGTGGGGCAACTCCCCTGGCAGGCCCGGTTATCGGGGCTGCCGCACGATGACGCGCTGGAGGACGATGAAGGCCAGCAGGAGGGCGCCGATGACGATCTTGGTCCACCAGGAGCTGAGGGTGCCCTCGAACGAGATCAGTGCCTGCACGGTGCCGAGGACCAGGACGCCCGCCATCGAACCGGCCACATAGCCCACCCCGCCGGCCAGCAGGGTGCCGCCTATGACCACGGCGGCGATGACGTCCAGCTCCATGCCGACCGCGTGCAGCCCGTAGCCGGAGAGCATGTACAGCGCGAACAGCAGGCCGCCCAGGGCGGAGCAGAAGCCGCTCACCGCGTAGACGCCGACCTTGGCCCTCGTGGTGGGCAGGCCCATCAGCCGCGCCGAGGTCTCGCTGCCGCCGACCGCGTACACCGTGCGGCCGAAGCGGGTGAGGTGGAGGACGTACACCGCGGCCGCCACCACGGCCAGGGCGACGAGCACGCTGTAGGTGACCGTGACGTCGCCGGGCAGTTCGATCGTGCCGGTGGCGAAGTCTCGGAAGGACGTGTTGGTGATGGACACCGACTCGACGCTGATGAGGAAGCACAGCCCCCGGGCCAGGAACATCCCCGCCAGGGTGACGATGAACGGCTGCACGTCGAAGTAGTGGATGACCAGGCCCATCAGCAGGCCGAGGACGGTCCCGGACACGAGCACCGCGAGGACGGACAGCAGGACCGGCCAGCCCGCCCGGAGGGTGGACGCGGCGATCATGGTGGACAGGGCGGCGACCGCGCCCACGGAGAGGTCGATGCCGCCGGTGAGGATGACGAAGGTCATGCCGACGGCGAGCACGATGAGGAAGGCGTTGTCGATGAAGAGGTTGGCGACGACCTGGCCGGAGGCGAAGTCCGGGTAACGGACCGAGCCGATCCCGAAGGTCACCGCGAACACCACGACAGTGGCGACGACCGGCAGGAATCGCTGGGGAAGGCGTGGTCGTACGGAAGCGAAGGCCGATGTGCTCATCCGGCGGCCACCTTCTGGGTCTGGGGAGCGGTTACGGAGGGCTTGCGCCGGCCGCCGATGATCCGCGCCGTGCGCGGGGACTGCAGCAGGCACACGGCGATCACCACGACCGCCTTGAACAGCAGGGTGACGTTGGTGGGCACGCCGATGGAGTAGACGGTCGTCGTCAGCGTCTGGATGACGAGCGCTCCGACGAGGGTGCCGCCCAGGGAGTAGCGGCCGCCGGCGAGCGAGGTGCCGCCGATGACGACCGCGAGGATGGCGTCCATCTCGATCCACAGACCGGCGTTGTTGGCGTCGGCGGCACTGACGTTGGAGCTGATCATCAGTCCGGCCACACCGGCGCAGAACGCGGCGAAGACGTAGACGGTCCAGGTGATCGTGCGGGAGCGGACCCCGGCGAGCTTGCTGGCCTCGGGGTTGGCGCCCACCGCTTCGATCAGCATGCCGAGGGCGGTGCGGCGGGTCAGCAGGGCGACGCCGCCGAGGACCGCGAGGCTGATCAGGATCGCGATCGGCAGGACGAGGAAGCCGGCGCCGATCTGCCGGTACGCGGAGCTGTCGACGGTGACGATCTGGCCTTCCGTGAGCAGCATCGCGCCACCGCGTCCGGCCGTCATCAGGACGAGGGTCGCGATGATCGGCTGGATGCCGAGGACGGAGACCAGGAAGCCGTTCCACAGGCCGAGCAGCACGCATACGGCCAGGGCGAGGAGGATGGCGGTCGGCACGTCCCCGCCGTCGGCGATCCAGGTGCAGCCGATCGCGCCCGCGATCGCGGCGACCGCGCCCACGGACAGGTCGATGCCCCGGGTGGCGATGACCAGGGTCATGCCCACGGCGATGAGCATGGTCGGGGCGCCGTTGCGGAGGATGTCCACCAGGCTGCCGTACAAGTGGCCGTCCTGGATGCGCAGTTCCAGGAAGGAGTGCGTGAAGACGACGTTGAGCAGGAGCAGGCCGGCCAGTGCGACGAGCGGCCAGAGCAGACGTCCGCGGATCACGAGGCCACCGCCGCATCCGCGTGGGCGTCGGCCGCGATGGCCGACATGACGGCGTCCACGGAGACGTCACCGCCGGACAGTTCGGCCACCTTGTGCCGGTCCCGCAGGACCACGACCCGGTCGGACACCCGTACCACCTCCTCCAGTTCGGCGGAGATGAACAGCACCGCCATGCCCTCGGCCGCCAGTTCGGCGACCACCTTCTGAATCTGTGCCTTGGCGCCGACGTCGATGCCCCGGGTGGGCTCGTCCAGGATGAGGAGCCGGGGCCGGGTCACCAGCCATCGGGCCAGCAGCACCTTCTGCTGGTTGCCGCCGGAGAGGTTGCCCATCACGGCGTCGGGGTCGGCCGGGCGGATGTCCAGCCGCTCGATGTACTCGGCCACCATCGCCTCGGCGGTGCGCCGGGGCACCGGCCGCGCCCAGCCCCGGGCGGCCTGGGTGGCGAGGATCAGATTGTCGCGGACGCTCAGATCGGCGACGACGCCCTCGGCCTTGCGGTCCTCGGAGCAGAAGGCGACCCCCTTGGCGATGAGGGAGCGCGGTCCCCGGGCCCGTACCGTCTCGCCGCCGACGGAGAGGGTGCCCTTGTCGGCGCGGTCGGCGCCGCACAGCAGCCGCGCGAGTTCGGTCCGGCCGGACCCCAGCAGCCCGGCGAGGCCGACGACCTCGCCCTCGTGGATGTCCAGGTCGAAGGGCTCGACCGCACCGGCCCGGCCGAGGCCGCGGGCGACCAGGACCGGGGCGCTGCCCGGTGCCCGCTCCTCCGAGCGGCGCTCGACCTCGGACAGCACGCCGAGCTCACGGCCCAGCATCGCCGACACCAGGGCCATGCGGTCGAGGTCCTTCGGCAGGTACTCCCCCACCAGCGTGCCGTTGCGCAGCACCGTCATCCGGTCCGACAGCTCGTAGACCTGGTCCAGGAAGTGGGAGACGAAGAGGATCGCCACGCCCTCGTCCCGCAGCACGCGCACGATGCGCAACAGCTCCTCGACCTCGTCGCTGTCCAGGCTGGAGGTCGGCTCGTCCAGGACCAGCACCCGCGCGTCCACCACCAGTGCCCGGGCGATCGCCACGAGCTGCTGCACGGCGATGGAATGGCTGCTCAGTACGGAGCCGGGGTCGATGGTCAGACCGATCCTGGCCAGGAGTCCGGTGGCGCGGGCCCGCATGGCCCGGCCGTCGATGGCGCCCAGTCTGCGCGGTTCGTGGCCGAGCAGGATGTTCTCGGCCACCGACAGGTTCGGGCAGAGGTTGACCTCCTGGTAGACGGTGCTGATCCCGGCGTCCTGGGCCTGGCCGGGGGTGGTGAACTCGACCGGCTCGTCGTTCAGCCGGATGGTGCCGGCCGCCGGCCGGTGGACTCCGGTGAGGGCCTTGATCAGGGTGGACTTGCCCGCGCCGTTCTCACCCATGAGTGCGTGCACCTCACCGGGGAACAGGCGGAAGTCGACGCCCGCGAGCGCCTTGACGCCGGCGAACTCGACGGTGATACCGCGCATGTCGACGACCGGGCTGGCGCCGGCCGCTGGGGAATCGGTCATGACCCGTGCTTTCGTCAAGGGGGGAGCGGCCCCGCCACCCGTCCCGGTGGCGGGGCCGCGGCGCCTGTCAGTACTTCCGGTCCTTGAGGACCTTCGCCGCCTGCTCCGAGGTGAAGGCCGTCTCCTCGGTGACCACGCGCTCCGGGACCTTCTCGCCCTTGACGACCTTCTTCGCCAGGTCCATCAGCTGGTCGCCGAGGAGCGGGTTGCACTCCACGATGTAGTTGATCTCGCCGTCCGCGAGGGCCTGCATGCCGGCCTTGACCGCGTCCACGGTGATGATCTTGATGTCGGTGCCGGGCTTCTTGCCGGCCGCCTTGATCGCCTCGATGGCGCCGAGACCCATGTCGTCGTTGTGGGAGTACACGACGTTGATGTCGGGGTGCGACTTCAGCAGCGCCTCCATGACCTGCTTGCCGCCCGCCCGGGTGAAGTCACCGCTCTGCGAGGCCACGATCTTGATGTCGGACTTCCCGGCGATGGCCTCCTTGAAGCCCTTCTGCCGGTCGATGGCCGGTGCGGCTCCCGTGGTGCCCTGGATCTCCGCGACGTTGGCCGGGCCGTTCGTGTTCTCGGTCAGCCACTTGCCGGCTTTGCGGCCCTCCTCGACGAAGTCGGAGCCGAGGAACGCCTTGTACAGGGAGGTGTCCTCGGAGTCGACGGCCCGGTCGGTGAGGATCACCGGGATCTTCGCGCGCTTGGCCTCCAGCAGGACCGCGTCCCAGCCCGTCTCCACGACCGGGCTGAAGGCGATCACGTCGACCTTCTGCTGGATGTAGGAGCGGATGGCCTTGATCTGGTTCTCCTGCTTCTGCTGCGCGTCGGAGAACTTCAGCTCGATGCCGGCGCTCTTGGCCGACTCCCTTACCGACTTGGTGTTGGCGGTGCGCCAGCCGCTCTCCGCGCCCACCTGGGCGAAGCCCATGACCAGCTTGTCGCCGCCGGACGCCTTGGACCCGCCGCCGTCGCCGCTCCCGCAGGCCGTCAGCGTGGCCAGCGCCAGCGCGCAGCCGACCATGGCAATTTTCTTGAACACAGCGTCGTCCTCCATCGTGAACCGTGCGTCCCTGCCGCCGACCTCTGCGATCGGGGGCCACGGGCGTCAACAGTGAGCGCTAACATTTACCGCGTCAACCCCTGGGGAAACCACAATTCGGCATCGTCGCGCACTTGTTGTGGACGAGACTGTTAGCGCTCACTATGAGTCGGTCGCCTGACCGGGACCGGCCTCGGCGGGGCGCGGTGGCAGCCCGCGCCGCGGGGCCGTACCCCGGCCGGGGCGTAGATTGAACGTTCATTGCGGATCACCCGCGGTCCCCGGCGGACAAGCCGGGACGGGGCGGTCACCGTCAGAAGGAGATGGGTGTGGAGGACGCCACGGCGACGAGTCCGGTGGTGCGGGAACCGGCGATGACCGATGTCGCGCGGCTCGCGGGCGTGTCGCATCAGACGGTGTCCCGGGTGCTCAACAGCCACCCCAACGTGCGCGAGCAGACCCGGCTGAGGGTGCTCGCGGCGGTGAAGGAGCTGGGCTACCGGCCCAACCGCGCGGCGCGCGCCCTGGTGACGGGGCGCTCGCAGCTGATCGGCGTGATCGCCCAGAACTCCACGCTGTACGGGCCCTCCTCGCTCCTGGCCGCCTTCGAGATCGCCGCCGCCCGCCAGGGCTTCGCGGTGAGCGTGCACCGGGTGCCCGAGCTGGGGCAGTCCTCGATCACCGCCGCCGTCGAGCGCCACCGCGACGAGCGCGTGGCCGGGATAGTGGTCATCGCGCCCACCGCCTCGGCCGACGCCGCGCTGGCCGGGGTGCCCGCCGAGGTCCCCCTGGTCACCATCGACGGCGACCCCGAGCGCGGTGCTCCGATGGTGTCCGTGGACCAGGAGCAGGGCGCGTACGAGGCCACGAAGCACCTGCTGGAGGCCGGGCACGAGACGGTGTGGCACATCTCGGGCCCGCCGGACTGGTTCGACGCGGCGGGCCGCATCCGCGGGTGGCGCCGGGCGCTGCAGGAGGCCGGGGCGGAGGTGCCGCCGGTCAGCACGGGCGACTGGTCCGCCGCCTCCGGGTACCGGACGGGGCAGATGCTGGCCCGGATGCCGGAGGTCACCGCGGTCTTCGCGGCCAACGACCACCAGGCACTCGGCGCCCTGCGCGCGATGACCGAGCGGGGGCGTTCGGTCCCGGACCAGGTGAGCATCATCGGGTTCGACGACGTGCCCGAGTCGGCGTTCTACTCGCCGCCGCTGACCACCGTGCGCCAGGACTTCGGCGCGGTCGCCACCACGACGCTCGACCTCCTGCTCGGGCTGATCAACGGTGCCGCGACGAAGGGCGCGCAGCCCGTCATCACCCCGGAGCTCGTCCGCCGCGAGAGCGTGCGGCCGCCCGCCGGCCACTGACCGGAGCCCGGCCCCCGCACACGGTGTGCGGGGCCCGGGCCCGTACGGCGTGCGGTGGTGTCACGCGGCTCCGGGGTTGCCGTAGTAGGCGTCCGGGCCGTGTTTACGGGTGAAGTGGCGGTCCAGCAGGTGCTGCGGGGGTTCCACCGTGCCCAGCGCGATGGTGTGCAGGGCCATCTCCGCCACCGCCTCGCAGATGATGGCGTGCTCCAGGGACTTGGTGGCGTCGGCGCCCCAGGTGAACGGGCCGTGGTGGGCGACCAGGGCGCCGGGCACCTCCGCCGCCCGGGTGTCGTCGCGCTCCAGGAGGTCCACGATGACCTGCCCGGTGTTGTACTCGTAGTCCTCGGCGCACTGCTCGGGCGTCAGCGCGGCGGTGACGGGGACGGGCCCGTTGAAGGTGTCGGCGTGGGTGGTGCCGAGCACCGGGATCGGGCGCCGGGCCTGGGCGAAGGCGACGGCGTGGGTGGAGTGGGTGTGGGTCACCCCGCCGATCGAGGGGAAGGCCAGATAGAGGCTGCGGTGGGTCTCGGTGTCGGTGGACGGGCGGAGCCGGCCCTCCACGACGCTTCCGTCGGCCAGGGAGACGACGACGAGGTCGTCGGCGCCCAGCGCGTCGTAGGAGACCCCGGACGGCTTGATGACGAAGACGCCGGCCTCCCGGTCGACCCCGCTCACATTGCCCCAGGTGAGGGTGGCGAGCCCGGCCCTGGGGATGCGGAGGTTGGCTTCGAGTACGTCCCGGCGCAGCTCTTTCGATACGGTCCCGGCCACGGAGGGCTCCGTCCTGGTGGAGGTGTCGGCGGCGGTCACAGGCTCTGGGCCAGCCGGTGGTACGCCTGGTTCCAGCGCAGTTCGCGGGTGAAGCGCCGGATGGTGGTGTCGCGGTCGATGACGGCGAGCTCGGTGCGCAGCATCTCGGCGAGGTCTTCCAGCTCCTCGCCGACGAGTGCGGTGGTGAGGACGGTGTGGTGCGGTGCTCCGGCCGTGAGCCATGCCTCGGTGGAGGTACGCAGGTCGGGGCTCGGCCGCCACACGGCGCGGGCCACCGGCAGCGCGGGCAGCGGTTCCGGCGGGGTGACGACATCGATGTGGTTGGCGACGAGCCGGAAGCGGTCGCCCATGTCCGCGAGCCCGACGACCACGGCCGGGCCGGGGGCCGCGTCGAAGACGAGCCGGACCGGGTCCTCCCGGCCGCCGATGGAGAGCGGGTGGATCTCGCAGCTGGGGGTCGCCGTGGTGAGCGAGGGGCAGACCTCCAGCATGTGGGCGCCGAGGATGAGCTCCTGGCCGGGCGTCAGGTCGTAGGTGTAGTCCTCCATGAACGACGTGCCGCCGGGCAGCCCGTGGGCCATGGCCTTGAGCGTGCGCAGCAGGACGGAGGTCTTCCAGTCGCCCTCCCCGCCGAAGCCGTAGCCGTCGGCCATCAGGCGCTGGACGGCGAGCCCGGGCAGCTGGCGCAGACCGCCGAGGTCCTCGAAGTTCGTGGTGAAGGCGCGGAACCCGCCCTCGGTGAGGAAGGAGCGCAGACCGGCCTCGATGCGGGCGGCGTAGCGCAGGGACTCGTGGCGCTCGCCGCCCGGCCGCAGCTCGGGGGCGAGGGCGTAGAGGTCCTGGTACTCCTTGACGAGCGCGGTGACGGTGTCCTCGTCGGCGGCGTCGACGGCGGTGACGAGGTCGTTGACGCCGTAGGTGTTGACGGAGACCCCGAACCGCAGCTGGGCCTCCACCTTGTCGCCCTCGGTGACGGCGACGTCGCGCATGTTGTCGCCGAACCGGGCGAGCCTGAGATCGGCGAGTTCGGCGCGGCCCACGGCGGCGCGCGCCCAGCCGGCGATGCGGTCGACCACCTCGGGGGTGGTGACATGGCCGGCGACGGTCTTGCGGGGGACGCCGAGGCGGGTCTGCACGAAGCCGAACTCGCGGTCGCCGTGGGCGGCCTGGTTCAGGTTCATGAAGTCCATGTCGATGGTGGACCAGGGCAGTTGGCGGTTGGCCTGGGTGTGCAGGTGCAGCAGCGGTTTGCTGAGCGCGTCGAGGCCGGCGATCCACATCTTGGCCGGGGAGAAGGTGTGCATCCAGGCGATGAGGCCGATGCACCGGTCGTCGGCGTTCGCGTCGAGACAGACCCTGCGGATGGCGGCCGCGTCGGTGAGGACGGGCTTCCAGACCACGCGCACCGTCATCTGCGGCTGGTCCGCGAGGGTGTCGCGGATGACCCGTGACTGGTCGGCGACCTGGGCCAGGGTCTCGTCGCCGTAGAGGGACTGGCTGCCGGTGAGAAACCAGATCTCGCGGTCGGGCTGGGCGAGCGTCATGTCGGGTGTGCTCCTCGGTTGTGCGGGGAAGTGAGGTCCGGGTCTGGCGGTCCCGGTGGAGGATGTGCCGGTCAGCCGGCGGTGGCGGTGCGCGCGGCGTTGCGGATCCTGCGGAGGCGGTGCAGGAGGAGGTCGGCGCCGGTGCCGAAGTGGTCGTGCAGGGCGCGGTATTCGCGGAACAGCGCGTCGTAGGCGTCCGCCCGGCCGGGGTCGGGGGTGTACGCGTGCCGCTGGACGCTCCCCATCGCGGCGGCGGCGGTCCGGACGTCCGGGTGGGCGCCCGCGGCGACGGCGGCGTGGATGGCGGAGCCGAGGGCGGGGCCCTGCTCGGAGGTGCCGAGGGAGACGGGGCGGCGCAGGACGTCGGCGTAGATCTGCATGAGGAGGGCGTTCTTCTTGAGGCCGCCGGTGACGATGAACTCCTCGACGGGAATCCCCCCCGCCTCGAACGCCTCAACGATCACCCGGGTGCCGTAGGCGGTGGATTCGAGCAGGGCGAGGTAGACGTCCTCGGGGCGGGTGTCGAGGGTGAGCCCCGCGACGACTCCGGAGAGGTGGTGGTCGACCAGGGTGGACCGGTTGCCGTTCATCCAGTCCAGGGCGACCAGGCCGTGCGCCCCGACCGGCTGCCCGGCGGCCTTGCGGGTCAGGAGCTGGTGCAGGTCCTCGCCCGCGTCCCTGGCCTCGGTGCGGTAGTCGTCCGGGACGCCCTGCCGGAGCCACCAGGCGAAGATGTCGCCCACCGCGCTCTGCCCTGCCTCGTAACCGTAGGCGCCGTCCACGATGCCGCCCTCGACCACCCCGCAGATGCCCGGGACGTCGGCGAGGGTGGCGCCGTTGAGTACGTGGCAGGTGGAGGTGCCCATGATGGCGAGCAGCCGCCCGTTCTCGACGGCTCCGGCGGCGGGGGCCGCCACATGCGCGTCGACGTTGCCCGCGGCCACGGCGATGCCCTCGGGCAGGCCGGTCCAGGCGGCGGCGCGGCCGCTCAGACCGCCGGCGCGCGAACCCAGCGCCGACAGCGGGTGCTCCAGACGGGTGGCGGGGAAGTCCGCGAAGTCCGGGTGGAGGAGGGCGAGGAAGTCGGGCGTGGGGTAGGCCCCGTCCTGGTGGATGCCCTTGTAGCCGGCGGTGCAGGTGTTGCGCGACTCGGTGCCGGTGAGCTGCCAGACGATCCAGTCGGCCGCCTCGATCCAGCGGGCGCAGGCGGCGTAGACCCCGGGGTCCTCCTCCAGCACCTGGAGGGCCTTGGCGAACTGCCACTCGGAGGAGATCCTGCCCCCGTACCGGCTGATCCACTTCTCGCCCCGGTCGTGCGCGAGGGCGTTGATGCGGTCGGCCTGCTCCTGGGCGGCGTGGTGCTTCCACAGCTTCGGCCAGGCGTGCGGCCGGTCGGCCCACTCGGGCAGCAGGGCGAGCGGGACGCCCTCCGCGGTGGCCGGCAGGACCGTGCAGGCGGTGAAGTCGGTGGCGATGCCGATGACGCGGGCCGGGTCGGCCCCGGCCGCCTCGACCGCCGCAGGGACGGCGGTACGGAGCACGTCGCGCCAGTCCTCGGGGTGCTGCAACGCCCAGTCGGGGGGCAGCGGTACGCCGGTGAGCGGGAGGCGGTCCTCGATGACGGCGTGGCGGTAGTCGTGGACCGCCGAGCCGAGTTCGGCGCCGTCGCGGACCCTGACCACCACGGCGCGCCCGGAAAGGGTGCCGAAGTCCACCCCGACCGTGCAGGCGTCGGGATGGTGACGTTCGACGGGGTCGGAACTGGCGTGTGGCGTCACGATGCGGTCTCTCTCGTCAGGGGTGGAGGGGCAGCAGTGGGCCCCCGATGATTGTTAGCGCTCACAACCAATGGGGGCAAGGGCTGCGTGCACTTTTGTCGTTCCCGGCCGGCCCGGCGGCGACACCCACCTCCGCGCGTAGGGCGACTCGCACGTCGAACGTGCGGGATGCGCCACGATTACCTCCCTTTCCTCCGGTTACGGCCGCACCTCGACGCAAGAAAAGACCCGGAGTCCCCTTGCACCCCATTGATGCGAGCGCTAACAATCGAGCTTCACTCAGGCCGCCGCGACGACGGGATTGTCAGGTCATGCCCATGAAGAACTTCCGAGCCGCGTCCGCCCTCGTGGCGGTGACCACCGGCTGCGCCCTGCTCCTCACCGCCTGCGGACAGGACAGCGAGGGAGGCAGCCAGGAGAAGAAGGACAAGAAGGACGTCACCATCGGCATCGCCATGCCGACCAAGTCCTCCGAGCGGTGGATCGCCGACGGCAAGAACATGACCGCGAGCCTGAAGAAGGCCGGGTTCGCCACCACCCTCCAGTACGGGGAGGACGACCCCGACCAGCAGGTCGCCCAGATCGAGAACATGATCACGCAGGGCGTGGACGCGCTCGTCGTGGCCGCCATCAACGGCGAGGCCCTGTCCAACGTCCTCCAGCAGGCCGCGGACGCCGACATCCCCGTGATCTCGTACGACCGGCTCATCCTGGGCTCCCCGCACGTCGACTACTACGCCTCCTTCGACAACGAGAAGGTCGGCGAGCTCCAGGCCACGTACATCGTCGACAAGCTCGGGCTGAAGAGCGGTGCGAAGAAGGGCCCGTTCAACATCGAGCTGTTCGCCGGGTCCAACGACGACAACAACACCAAGTACTTCTTCAACGGCGCCATGAAGGTGCTGAAGCCCTACTTCGACAAGAAGCAGCTGGTCGTGCGCTCCAAGCAGACCCGGCTCAACCAGGTCACCACGCTGCGCTGGGACGGCGGGACCGCGCAGAAGCGCATGGACGACCTGCTGACCTCCTCGTACTCCAGCGCGCACGTCGACGCGGTGCTCTCCCCGTACGACGGCATCTCCATCGGCATCCTGTCCGCCCTGAAGTCCGACGACTACGGGAGCAAGGCCAAGCCGCTCCCGGTCGTCACCGGTCAGGACGCGGAGGTCGCCTCCGTGAAGTCGATCATCGCCGGACAGCAGACCCAGACCGTCTACAAGGACACCCGCGCCCTGGCCCAGGTCGCGGCGGACATGGTGACCGCGGTCCTCGGCGGCAAGAAGCCCGAGGTCAACGACGAGTCCACGTACGACAACGGCAAGAAGGTCGTGCCCGCCTTCCTGCTCGACCCGGTCAGCGTCGACAGGACGAACTACCGGAAGGTCCTGGTCGACTCCGGCTACATCGACGCCAAGGAGCTCGGGTGAGCCCCGCCGCACCCGAATCCCCCGCCGCGCCCGGCCCCATCCTCGACATGCGGTCCATCGTCAAGACGTTCCCCGGTGTCAGGGCGCTCTCCGAGGTGACCCTGTCCGTGCGGCGCGGCGAAGTGCACGCCCTGTGCGGGGAGAACGGTGCCGGCAAGTCGACGCTCATGAAGGTGCTCTCCGGCGTCCACCCGCACGGCTCGTACGAGGGCGAGATCCTCTTCGACGGCGAACCGTGCCACTTCAAGGACATCCGGGCCAGCGAGCAGCGCGGAATCGTCATCATCCACCAGGAACTCGCGCTCGTCCCCCATCTGTCGATCGCCGAGAACGTCTTCCTGGGCAACGAACCGGCCCGGCGCGGGATCATCGACTGGCGCGAGTCCCTGCGCCGCGCGTCCGCGCTGCTCAAGCGGGTCGGTCTGGACGACCATCCGGAGACCCGGGTCGCCGACATCGGTGTCGGCAAGCAGCAGTTGGTGGAGATCGCGAAGGCGCTGGCGAAGGACGTCCGGCTGCTGATCCTGGACGAGCCCACCGCCGCGCTCAACGACGAGGACAGCGCCAAGCTGCTGCGGCTGATGCGGGAGCTGAAGGACCAGGGCATCACCTCGATCATCATCTCGCACAAGCTGAACGAGATCGCCAGGATCGCCGACTCCGTCACCATCCTGCGCGACGGGCGGTCCATCGAGACCCTGGACGTCAGCGACCCGGCCACCACCGAGGAACGCATCATCCGCGGCATGGTGGGCCGGGACCTCGACAGCCGCTTCCCCGACCGCACCCCGTACACCGGCGAGACCGACGCCCGGCCCGCCCTGGAGGTCAGGGACTGGACGGTGCGCCACCCGCTCGACCGGGGCCGCAAGGTGGTCGACGGGGTCTCGCTCCAGGTCCGGCGCGGCGAGATCGTGGGCATCGCCGGTCTCATGGGCGCCGGCCGGACCGAACTCGCGATGAGCGTCTTCGGGCGCTCCTACGGGCACTACGAGCGCGGCTCCGTCCTCAGGGACGGGCGCGAGGTGCGTACCCGTACGGTCCCCGACGCGGTCGCCCACGGCATCGCGTACGTCACCGAGGACCGCAAGCACTACGGCCTCGACCTCGGGGACTCGGTGGGCCGCAACATCTCGCTCGCCTCGCTCGGCTCCCTGGCCCGGCGGGGTGTCGTGGACGGCCACGAGGAACGCAAGGTGGCCGAGCGGTACCGGCGGACCATGAACATCAAGACGCCGAACGTCCTCGAACCGGTCGGCCGGCTCTCCGGCGGCAACCAGCAGAAGGTCGTCCTCAGCAAGTGGATCCTCACCGGTCCGGACGTCCTCATCCTGGACGAGCCCACGCGCGGCGTGGACGTGGGCGCCAAGTTCGAGATCTACACCGTGATCGACCGGCTCGCCGCCGAGGGCAAGGCGATCCTCTTCATCTCCTCCGAGCTGCCCGAACTGCTCGGCATGTGCGACCGCGTGTACACCATGGCCGCCGGCCGGCTGACCGGCGAGGTCGCCCGTGAGGACGCCACCCAGGAAGTGCTGATGCGGCACATGACCCAGGACACCCCCGTACCACCGGTGGCCACCGCGGGCACCACCCCCACCGAAGGACAGCAGGCATGAGCACCGACGTCAGCAAGCACACGAAGGCCGCCCCGCCCCCGGGCCGGGGCGGGTCACCGCAGACGGGAACCCCGGTCCTCCGGGTTCTCCTGGACGGCGTACGGCGGAACATGCGCCAGTACGGCATGCTCTTCGCGCTCGGTCTGATCGTGCTCCTGTTCCAGGTCTGGACGGGGGGCGACCTGCTGCTTCCGCGCAACGTCTCCAACCTGGTGCTCCAGAACAGCTACATCCTGATCCTGGCCATCGGCATGATGATCGTCATCATCGCCGGGCACATCGACCTGTCGGTGGGCTCCCTGATGGCGCTGGTCGGGGGCGTCGGCGCGGTGCTCATGGTCGAGCACCATCTGGCCTGGCCGGTCGCCGTGGTCCTCACCCTGCTGCTCGGGGCCGTCGCGGGGGCGCTCCAGGGCTTCTTCATCGCGTACGTCGGCATTCCGTCGTTCATCGTGACGCTCGCGGGGATGCTGCTGTTCCGGGGGCTGACGGAGATCTTCCTCAAGGGGCAGACGCTCGGCCCGTTCCCGGAGGGCATGCAGCGGGTCGCCAACGGCTTCCTGCCCGAGGCGGGGCTGGAGACGAACTACCACAACATCACGCTGCTGCTGGGCCTGGGGCTGGCGGCGTACGTGGTGCTCCAGGAGCTGCGGGACCGCCGGCGGCAGCGCGAGTTCACGCTGGAGACCCTGCCGACGGGACTGTTCGCGCTGAAGGTGACGGCGCTGGTCGCCGCCGTGCTGGTCACGACCCTGCTGCTGGCGAGCTACAAGGGCGCGCCGGTGGTGCTGCTGATCCTGGCCGTGCTGCTGGTCGGCTTCGGTTACGTCATGCGGAACGCGGTGATCGGGCGTCATGTGTACGCGATCGGCGGCAACCTGCCCGCCGCGAAGCTGTCCGGGGTCAAGGACCGGAAGGTGACCTTCGCGGTCTTCCTCAACATGGGGATGCTCGCGGCGCTGGCCGGCCTGGTCTTCGCGGCCCGCTTCAACGCGGCCTCGCCGAAGGCGGGGGTGAACTTCGAACTGGAGGCCATCGCCGCCGCGTTCATCGGCGGGGCGTCGATGAGCGGTGGTGTGGGCACCGTGCTGGGGGCCATCATCGGCGGCCTGGTCCTCGGTGTGCTCAACAACGGGATGAACCTGGTCGGGGTCGGCACCGACTGGCAGCAGGTCATCAAGGGCCTGGTGCTGCTCGCGGCGGTCGGCTTCGACGTGTGGAACAAGCGGAGGGCGGGCGCCTGACCCGCGGGGAATGGTGGGTGCCGCCGGTCCGGCGGCACCCACCATTCCCGGAAGTCCATTGCGCAGATGATCACGCTCTGCTGAGATCACCGGATGCTCGGTCTCATAATCCGCGTTCTGCCCTTCTGGGTACGCGAACCCCTGCTCATCCTGGGCGGCTCCCTCTTCGGCGTAGGCATGGTGTTCAACGCCGTCACCGAATCCGAATCCCGGTGGATCATGGCCGGTCTCGGCGTGGCCCTCCTCGCCGTCACCGCGTTCCGCATCCGTACGGTGCGCCACGCCTGGCGCGCCCGCAGGGAGGCGGCCGGCGCCCCGGCGCCGCAGGTGCAGCCGCGCCCTGTCGACGGTCCGGCGGCGCCGCAGAAGAAGGAGCCCAACGCCGCGGCCCAGGCCTTCGTGGCCCTGGCCCTGGTCGGGGCGCTCGTGGGCGCGGTGTGGCTGGCTCCCCTCGTCACGGAGGACGCCACCGCCACCGCCCGGAAGCCCGCCACCTGCTCGGACCACGATGCCGGGAAGAAGCTGCCGAAGGCGTACGCCCTGACGCCGGGGGCGGTCACCGGCAACGACCTGTGCAAGGCGCTCAACCGCTCCGACCTGGCGGACCTCCTCGGCACCCCAGGTGAAACGCCGCTGGTGGCGTACGGAAACAGCGGCACCGCGGCCCTGACCGCCGACAAGGTCGCCGAATCGGAGGCCCGGGTCCAGTTCGACACGTACACCGTGGAGTTCTCGGCCACGTACAACCATCTGACGGCCGCCCAGTACGCGAAGGTGCTGGCGCCCCAGACGCTGGACCACAGGGCGGAGAAGGTCCTCGGCCGGCCCGCGGTCTTCACCTCCGACCACCTCATGCAGTTCCGCATCGGGGGCGAGGGATCCAGCAGCACTGCCACGGAAGGCCCCCTGGCGAGGACCCTGACCGTGGCCCTCGACCGCAAGGACCCGGGCGGCTCCTTCGACTTCACCATGTGGAGCGCGACCGGGGCCGTCCTTCCCGGCGACGACGTCATCCTCGGCGTCGTGGAGAAGTTCCTCCCGACCCTCCCCGGCCGGCGCGGCTGAGCGGCGCGCCGGCCGGGCGAGAGCCGTTCGTTCGGATCGGCCCGGTCTTCTACCCCTCCGGCTCCCAGTCCCTGAGCAGGTCGAACAGCTTCCCGTCCCCCTCGATCCGCAGGGCCTCCGCGGGAATGCGGTTGTACAGGTAGAGGACCAGATCACCGGCCGGGCCCCGGGCGGCCACCCCGGCGGTACCGGCGCCCTCGGCCGTGGGTGCGGGGATGCGGGCGGGGCGGGCGCCGTCGGCGTCGACCACGAGGCGCCAGGAGTGGCCCTCCGAGGCGTGGAAGTCGAAGGCGGTCGGCGTGTGCGGCCAGGCGCTCGGCGTCGCGACACAGGTGAACAGGAACTCCTCGACACCGTCGAGCCCCACCTCCTCGGGCAGCGGCTCCGGTACGCCCAGGGCGCGCTGGGCGTCGTAGGTGTGCACCGCGCTCTCCTGGACCCGGTGGCGGGCGACTCCCCCGGCGCTCTGCGGCGTCAGGGCCGGCCCCCACCAGGTCCAGCAGCCCCGCTCCGGACCCGCGTCCCGGAGCGTGTCGAGCAGCAGTTCCGTGGACTCGGCGAGCCAGGCCACGAGCGCGTCCGGGTCGCGCGGCGGGACGAGGGCGGCGCGGGCGGCCAGGGCCTCGGCGGGCGGGGCGGCGGCGGGGCCGGCCTTGACGATGTCGGCCCAGTAGCGGTCACCGCCGCCCAGGTGCTGGGCGAGGTCGAACAGATTCCAGCCGGGGCAGCCCGGCACGGGGGCGTCGAAGCCGGGTGCGGAGGCGATCGCGGCGCGGAAGGCCGCCGACCGCTCGTCGATGAGCCGCAGCAGACCGGTGAAGTCATGAGGTGGGGTCACCGGGACTGCTTATCACCGGGATCCACCCCACGGACACCGATTTACGTGCCCACCCCCGACAGCACCCCCGTTTGAAATTTTGCCCAGCCTGCAAAATTGCATAGCATGCATCTTCATGAGCGACGACCCGCCCCTGGGGCTGCGTGAACGCAAGAAGCGCGCCACGCGTGACGCCCTGGCGGGCGCCGCCCTGCACATGGCCGCCGAACGCGGCTTCGAGCACGTGACCGTGGAAGCGGTCACGGACGCCGTCGGGGTCTCCGTGCGCACGTTCTTCAACTACTTCCCGTGCCTGGAGGACGCCATCACGCGCCCCGTCCAGGAGAACGCCGAGCGGACCCGCCGGGCCGTACTCAACGCCCCCGAGCACCTGACCGCGCTCGAAGCCCTCAGCGAGGCCATCGCCCAGGAGCTCGCCTCCATCGAGGAGGACCACGAGCGCTGGGAGCTCCAGCTGGAGGTACTGAAGAAGAGCCCGGCCCTGCTCCCCAACTTCCTGGCCGCCCGGGGCGCCGACGAGAACGCCATGGTCGCCGTCGTCGCCGAACGCCTCGGCCAGGACCCCGAGACCGACCTCCACCCCCGGCTCCTCGCGCATGTGGCCCTGGCCGCGGTGCGCGCCGCGGTCGAGGTCTGGGTGGCCACGGGCCGTACACGTACCTTCCAGAGCCTGTACCGCGAGGCGTTCGCCTCACTGGCCGCCGGTCTGAAGGACTGAGCGGGCCGGCCCGCTCGTCACCCAGCGCACCACCCTCCGCGCCGCGCCACTGGGCGCGGAGCCAGTCACCAGAGAATGAGGAACGTCAGCCGATGACCGCTGCCGTCACACCCGAAACCGGCGCCGCCGGTACGACCGAGGGGGCCGCGTCAGGCATGACGCGCCGCCAGATACTCCAGGCCATGTCGGGCCTGATGGCCGGCATGTTCGTGGCCATCCTGGCCTCCACGGTCGTCTCCAACGCCCTGCCCCGGATCATCGCCGACCTGCACGGCACCCAGTCCTCGTACACCTGGGTCGTCACGGCCGAACTGCTCGCCATGACGGCGACCGTGCCGATCTGGGGCAAGCTCTCCGACCTGTACGACAAGAAGCTGCTCATCCAGCTCTCGCTGTCGATGTTCGTCGTCGGCTCGCTCGTCGCGGGCTTCTCGCACAGCGTCGGGCTGCTCATCGTCAGCCGTGTCGTCCAGGGCATCGGCGCGGGCGGTCTCACCGCCCTCGCCCAGGTCGTGATGGCGGCGATCATCCCGCCGCGTGAACTCGGCCGCTACTCCGGCATCTTCGGTGCCGTCTTCGCCGTGGGCACGGTCGCCGGTCCGCTGATCGGCGGGGTCCTCGTGGACACCTCGTGGCTGGGCTGGCGCTGGTGCTTCTTCATCGGGGTGCCGTTCGCGCTGCTCGCGATCGTGCTGCTCCAACTGACGCTGAAGCTGCCGACGATCCGCCGCGAGGTGAAGATCGACTACGTCGGTGCCGTCCTCATCATGAGCGGTGTCAGCTCGCTGCTGCTGTGGGTGACCCTCGCGGGCAACAACTTCGACTGGGCGTCCTGGCAGACCGCCGCACTCGTCTCCGCCGGCGTGGTCCTGCTGGCCGCCGCGGTGTGGGTCGAGTCGCGGGTGGCGGAACCGATCATCCCGCTGGACATCTTCCGCAACCGCACGGTGGCGCTGACGACCGTGGCGAGTCTGCTGGTCGGTGTCGCCATGTTCGGCGGCACGGTGTTCCTCTCGCAGTACTTCCAGATCTCGCTGGGCAAGTCCCCGACGACCGCGGGCCTGATGAGCCTGCCGATGATCCTCGGCCTGATGATCTCGACCACCGTGGCCGGGCAGATCATCTCCGCCCGTGGCAAGTGGAAGGGCTTCCTCATCGCGGGCGGCATCATCATGACCGCGGGCATGGGGCTGCTCTCCACGATCAGTGCCGACTCCTCGTTCGGCCTGCTCAGCGTCTACATGGTCATCCTCGGCGTCGGCGTCGGCATGCTGATGCAGAACCTCGTGCTGGCCGCGCAGAACGACGTGCCCGCCTCCGAACTCGGCGCGGCCACCTCGGTCCTGTCGTTCTTCCGCAGTCTCGGCGGCGCCATCGGTACGAGCGCCCTGGGCGCGGTCCTCGGCCACCGGGTGGCCGAGGAGCTGGAGAAGGGCTTCGGCGGGGCGGCCGGCGGCGGCACCGGCGGCGGTGTCCCCGAGCTCAGCAAGCTCCCGGAGCCGGCGCGCGTCATCGTGGAGAACGCGTACGGCGTCGCCACCGCCGACGTCTTCCTGATCGGCGCCCCCTTCGCCTTCCTGGCGCTCGTCGCGGTGCTCTTCATCAAGGAGAAGCCGCTGCGCACCCAGAGCGGCATGGAGCGCCATGCGGAGGAGACGGCGGCGGCGGCCAAGGCCGCCCCGACGGCCACGCACTGATCGCGGCCGTCCGGGGCCCGGGAAGCCCCGGACGGCTCGCGGGCCGCGCCACCTGTCATGGTGTCGGGATGACGCACCCCTCCGACAGCCGCGCGGCCGGCCCCTTCCCCGACCAGTTCGCCCGCACCCGGCGCTTCTCGCTGGGCGTGCCCCGGCAGTTCACCGTCTCCCCGGACGGCGAGCGGATCCTGTTCGTCCGGGGCACGTCGGGCACCGACCCGGTGAGCCGGCTGTGGCTGTACGGGAACAGCACGGAGCGGATGCTCGCCGACCCGCTCGCACCGGGCTTCGCGCAGGACGCCCCCGGGGAGGTCCCGCCGGAGGAACGGGCCCGGCGGGAACGCGCCCACGAGACCTCGTCCGGGGTGGTCTCGTACGCCACCGACGCCTCGGTGCGCCTGGCGGCCTTCGCCCTCGCGGGCACGCTCTGGGCCGTCGCCACCGACGGCTCCGCGCCCCGCCGCCTGCCGACTGCCGGGCCCGCCGTCGACCCCCGTCCCTCCCCGGACGGCTCACTGATCGCGTACGTCTCCGGCGGCGCTCTGCGTACGGTACGGGCGGACGGCACCGGCGACCGCGCACTCGCCGGGCCGGACGGCGAGCACGTCACGTACGGCCTGTCCGACTACGTGTCGCAGGAGTCCATCGGCCGTACCCGCGGCTACTGGTGGTCCCCGCGCGGCGACGCCCTCCTGGTCGCCCGCACCGACACCGCGGGCGTCCGGCGCCGCTATCTCACCGACCCCGCGCACCCCGAGCGCCCGCCCCGCGAGATGGCGTACCCGGCCGCCGGGACCGCCAACGCGAAGGTCTCGCTGCACCTCGTGCGGCTGTCCGGCGAGCGCACCGACGTACGGCTCCCCGGCGCGGCGGGCGACGGACACCCCGAAGCCGCCTGGACGGACCGGGCGTTCGAGTACGTGGTGGCGGCGGGCTGGGACGACCACGGCCCCCTGGTCTCCGTACAGAGCCGGGACCAGCGCTCCGTGCACGTCCTGGCGGTGGACGAGGCGACCGGCGCCGCCAGGACCGTGCACCGCGCCCACGACCCCGCCTGGGTGGCCCTGCGACCGGGCACTCCGCTGCGCCTGCCGTCCGGCGCGCTCGTCGTGCCCTCGCGCCCCGGCGGCGACAGCCAGGGCCTGGACATCGGCGGCACCCCGACGCCCCCGGGCCTGGAGGTGCGCGAGGTGCTCGGCGCGGCGGACGGACGGGTGTACTTCACGGGCGGCGACGAGCCCACCGAGGTCCACGTCTGGTCGTACGACACGGCCGGGGGCCTGGCCCGGGTGTCCCGCGCGGCCGGTGTGCACACCGCCGCCTTCGGGGGTCCGGTGGTGGTTCTCGACAGCCGGACGCCGGAGGGCCATACGGTGACCGTGCTGCGGGACGGCGCGGAGGCGGGGAGGATCGCCGTCCTGGCCGAGGTACCGCTCGTCACCCCGCGCCCCCTGGTCCTCGGCCTGGGCGCGCGCGAACTGCGCAGCCGCCTCTACCTGCCGTCCTGGCACCGGCCCGGCGACGGCCCGCTGCCGGTGCTGCTGAGCCCGTACGCCGGGCACGGCATGCAGGTCGTGCTGAAGGTGCGGACGTGGTGGACGGCGGTGGCCCAGTGGTTCGCGGAGCAGGGGTTCGCGGTCCTCGTGACGGACGGGCGGGGCACGCCGGGGCGCGGTGAGGCGTGGGAGAAGTCGGTGCACGGCGACCGGCTGACGGCCGTGCTGGAGGACCAGATCGACGCCCTGCACGCGGTGGCCGCCGACCGCACCGAGCTGGACCTGACCCGGGTGGCGATGCGCGGCTGGTCGTTCAGCGGGTACCTCGCGGCAGCGGCGGTGCTCCGGCACCCGGAGGTCTTCCACGCGGCGGTGGCGGGCGCGGCCCCGGCGGACCGGCGGCTCTACGACACCCACTGGGAGGAGCGCTTCCTGGGCCACCCGGACGTGCTGCCGGAGAACTACGACCGCAATTCGCTGCTGGAGGAGGCCGCGTCGCTGACCCGGCCGCTGATGCTGGTGCACGGGCTCGGCGACGACAACGTCACCGTGGCACACACGCTGCGCCTCTCCTCCGCCCTGCTCGCCGCGGGCCGCCCGCACACGGTGCTGCCGCTGTCCGGGGCCGGTCACCTGGTGGGCCGGGACCGCACGGCGAGCGGGCTGCTGCGGCTGGAGCGGGACTTCCTGCGGGAGGCGCTGCGGGTCTGACGGCGCGCCCCTTCACCCCATGGGGTCGTCCAGTCCCCGCCCCGCCTCGCGCAGCGCCGCGACCGCCGCGCGGACCGAGGGCCGCCGGTCCGCGTCCGTCCGCCAGACCGCGTGGACATGGCGGCGCATCCGCTGGCGCACCGGCACCAGCCGTACCCCGTCGGGCACGGGCCCACGGCCCAGCCGGGGCGCCACGCACACCCCCATCCCGGCGGCGATCAGCGCGAGTTGCGTGTGGTGCTCGCCCGCGAGATGGGCGATGCGCGGTTCGATGCCCTTGGAGCGGAGCGTGAACATCAGCCAGTCGTAACAGAATTCGCCCTCGGGCCAGGACACCCAGTCGTCGTCGGCGAACTCCTCCAGGTCCACTTCGGACCGGCCGGCGAGCGGGTGGCTCGCCGGCATCGCGATGTCCGGGGCGTCGTCCAGCAGTTCCGCCCGGGTCAGTCCGCCGGGCACCGGGAGCCGCTTGTTGCTCCAGTCCAGGACCACCGCGAGATCGATGTCGCCCCTGAGCACCGCCCGGATGCCGGCCTCCGGCTCCAGTTCCAGGGTGCGCACCCGCAGTTCGGGGTGGCCGGCGCGCAGGGCGAGCAGGGTCGAGGGGAAGAGGCCGCGGGCGGCCGTGGGGAACGCGCCGAGCCGGATCTCGCCCACGACCTCGCCGCGCTGGGCCTCGATGTCGGACTGCGCCAGCTCGACCTGCGAGAGGATGCGGGCCGCGTGGTCGGCGAGCAGCCGGCCCGCGTCGGTGAGCCGCACCCCGCGCCCGTTCCTGGCGAGGAGCTGCTGGCCGACCTCGCGCTCCAGCTTCGCCATCTGCTGCGAGACGGCCGACGTCGTGACGTGCAGCCCTTCGGCGGCGCCGCTGACCGAGCCGAGCCTGGCCAGGGCGTCGAGGGTGCGCAGGCGCTCCAGGTTCAACATGTAAGCGATGCTACGTGAAGCAACGCACAAAATCTCACTTGTGCTACGAGATGAGGGCGGCGATCGTAGTCACCATGAGCGCCCCGACCACCCCGAGAGTCACCCCCGAGCCGTGCCCGTCCCCGGCCGCGCCGCCCCCCGGAGCGGCGGGCGGCACCACCGCCCCCACGCCCACGCCCACTTCCGGCCCCGCCCAGCGGCCGGCCCTGGACTGGCGGCTCCGTTTCGCGGCGCTCTCACTGATCTGGGGCTTCAGCTTCCTCCTGATCAAGGTGGGGACCGACGCCTACGCCCCGTTCCAGGTGACCCTGGGGCGGCTCCTGGCGGGCACGGCCGTCCTGGCGGTGGTCATGGCGGTGAAGCGGGAGCGGCTGCCGCGTTCCGCCCGGACCTGGGGCCATCTGGCGGTGGCGGCGTTCTTCCTCAACGCCCTGCCGTTCTCCCTGTTCGCCTACGCCGAGCTGTCCATCCCGTCGACGCTCGCGGGCATCTGCAACGCGACCTCGCCGCTGTGGGGCATGGCGCTGTCGCTCGTCGCCCTCTCGGAGGACCGGCCGACCCGCCGCCGCGTCGCCGGTCTCGGCCTCGGCTTCCTCGGCGTCCTGACGGTGCTCGGCGCCTGGCAGGGCTTCTCCGGACTGGACTTCAGCGGGACGGCGATGGCACTCCTGGCCTCGCTGAGCTACCCGGTCGGCTGGATCTACGTCCGCCGGACGCTGGCCGGCAGCGGCGCGTCGACCCTCGCGCTCACCGGCAGCCAGCTCTTCCTGGGCACCGTGCAACTCGCGGTCGTGACCCCGCTGTTCACCACCGTCCCCAGCGGCTTCCCCGTCGTGCCCACGCTGGCGGTCGTCGCACTCGGAGCGCTGGGCACGGGGCTGGCGGTGCCGCTCCAGTACGGCCTGGTCAACGAGGTGGGGCCGACCACCGCGCAGATGGTCACCTACTTCATCCCGGTCATCGCCACGGCGGCCGGCGTGGCCGTGCTCGGCGAGCAGCTGAGCTGGAACACCCCCGTCGGCGCGCTCGTCGTCCTGGCCGGGGCCGCGCTCACCCAGAGCCGACGGCGCACCTGAGGCGGTCGCGACCTCACCCGTAGCTCAGCGGCCTCGCCGGACCCGCTGCCCGCGCCACCGCGTCGGCCAGCGGCGCGATGTCGGCGTCGGTGAGCGGGGAGACGGTGATCCGGACCGCCTGGGGCGCGGCGATGCGGAACCGGGCCCCGGGCGCCACCGCCCAGCCCGCCTGCAACAGCCGGGCCACCGCCCCCGTCTCGTCGCTCACCGGCACCCACACGTTCATCCCGCTGCGGCCGTGCGCCGCCACGCCCCGCTCCGCCAGCGCCCGGACGAGGGCGTCCCGGCGCAGCGCGTAGGACCGGGCCACCTCCCGCGAGTCCACGGCGCCGGTGCTCCACAGGTGCACCACCGTCCGTTGCAGCAGCCGGCTGACCCAGCCGGGCCCGAGCCGCTGGCGGCCGGCCACGCGGTCGACCGTGACCGCGTCCCCGGTCAGCACCGCGACCCGCAGGTCCGGCCCGTACGCCTTGGCCACCGAACGGACGAGCGCCCACCGGTCCGTGGACCCGGCCAGCGGGTGCAACGGCTGGTCCACGATGGCGTGACCGTGGTCGTCCTCGATGAGGAGGACGTCCGGGTGCCGGGCGAGGACGGCCCGCAGCCGCGCCGCCCGGTCCTCGGAGACCGTGGCCCCGGTCGGATTCTGCGCCCGGTCCGTGATCACGACGGCCCGCGCGCCCGCCCGGAGCGCCGCGTCGAGCGCGTCCGGCAACGGCCCGTCGTCGTCCAGCGCCATCGGCACGGCCCGCATGCCCAGGGCGGGCACCAGGTCCAGGAGTCCGCCCCAGCCGGGGTCCTCGACCGCCACCCGGTCGCCGGGCCTGAGGTGGGCGACGAGCACCCGCTCGATGGCGTCCAGCGAGCCGGACGCGGCGGCCACCGGTCCGGCCGGCACCCCGTCGGTGTCCATCGCGGCGCGCGCGAGCGCCGCGAACTCCGGGTCCACGGCGGCTTTCCCGTACAGCCCGGGCTCGCGCGCGTACGCCTCGGCAACCGACGCGAACGCCTCGCCGAGGCGCGGCAGCAGCGCCGGATCGGGGCTGCCGTCGCCCAGGTCCCGCACACCAGGCGGCGCCTCGACCCGCACCGAACCGCGCGCGGTGCTCGCGGGGCGCGGCCTGATCCGGCTCCCCCGGCGCCCGGCGGTCTCGATCACCCCGCGCTCGCGCAGGGTGCGGTAGGCGGCCGCGACGGTGTTCGGGTTCACCTGCAGCCGGGCCGCCAGCTCTCGCATGGGGGGCAGCACGTGCCCGGGGGGCAGTTCGCCCGAACCGACCCCGCGCTCGACGCTGGCGGCGATTTCCTGTGCACGCCGCCCACTGATCCGATACTCTCCTAGCACAAACGACAGTATGCACTAGTGCAATGGAGTCCGCAATGCCGGAGACCGCTTCCCAGCAGACCGCGTCCCCGGACGCCGCATCCGGCTACGAGCCGACGGACCGCACCGTCCCCTCCCGGTCGCGGGACCGCGCCGCGTACGACCGGGAGACGGTCCACTCCATACTCGACGGCGCCTACCTCTGCCACCTCGGCTTCGTGCGCGACGGCACCCCGGTCGTGCTGCCGACGCTCTTCGGCCGGGTCGGCGAGCGGCTGTACGTGCACGGCTCGACCGGCTCGCGGCCGCTGCGGACGGCCGGGAGCAGCGACGAGGGTCTGCCCGTGTGCCTGACGGTGACCCACGTGGACGGCCTGGTGCTGGCCCGTTCGGCCTTCCACCACTCGCTCAACTACCGCTCGGTGGTCGTGCACGGCACGGCGTACGCGGTGACCGGCCCGGAGGAGCGGCGCGTGGCCCTGGACGCCATCGTGGACCAGGTCGTCCCGGGGCGCTCGAAGGACTCGCGCCCGGCCGACGGCAAGGAGCTGGCCGCCACCGCCGTCGTCCGGCTGGACCTGCGGGAGGTCTCCGCCAAGATCCGCACGGGCGGGCCGAACGACGACCCCCGGGACGTCGGCCTGCCGTACTGGGCCGGTGTCGTCCCCGTCGCCCCGGCCTGGGCCGCCCCGGTCCCGGCGGACGACCTCGACCCGTCGATCGGGGTCCCGGCCTACCTCACGGCGTCCTGAGCGGCGGCCCGATCCCCGGCCGCCGCCTCCGCGCCCACCCCCGAGGCGACGGGACCGGAGGGCGGCCGGGGCGTGGCCGACTGCGCGATGAGGGCGCCTGCCAGCACCAGCGCGCCGCCGATCAGCTGCGGGGCGGCCAGGTGCTCGCCGAGGAGGACCCAGGCGAGCACGGTCGCGATGACCGCTTCCAGGCAGGCGACGACGCCCGCGACAGCCGGTGAGAGCAGGCGTACGGAGATCACCCCGGTGACGTACGCGATGACGGTGGCCAGCAGCACGATCCACACGAGGAGCAGCCAGGCCGGCACATCGGCGCCGTCCATGACCGTGTCACCGCCGAGCACCGACCAGGCCATGCCCCAGGGGCGGGCGATCACGGTGAGCACGAGGGCGCCGATGAGCAGTCCGTACGCGATGACGCCGACCGGGTGCGGGGGTTCGGCCCCGTCCGGGGACGCCTCCCCGCCGCCCTGGTCGGAGAGAACGAAGTAGCCGACCTGGCAGCAGGCCGCGCCGAGGGCGAGGAGCAGCCCGACCACGTCGAAGCCGAGTCCGGCCCACACCTCGACCACGCAGGCGAGTCCGCCGACCGCGAGGAGGACCCCCAGGGCCGCCGCCCGCGTGACGGGCCGCCGCTGCACGAAGCGCACCCAGCCGAGGACGAGCGCCGGGGCCAGGTACTCCACCAGCAGCGCGACGCCCACCGGGATACGGGAGATGGCAGCGAAGTAGCAGGCTTGCACGCCCGCGACGGCGAGCAGCCCGAAGCCGAGCAGGAGCACGGGCCGGCTGCGTACCAGCGCCCGGTGACGCCACGCCACCGGCAGCATGACGAGCGCGGCGCCCGCCACCCGCAGCCAGACCACGTGGAGCGGGTCGAGCCCCGCCTCGATCAGCGGCTTGGCCGCCACTCCGGAACCGCCGAATGCGAAGGCCGAGGCGAGGGCGAGTCCCAGGCCGGCGCTTCTCCCCTGAGACGCGTGCATCGGCACATCATGACAGCTGCGGTCAGGAGCGTCACCCCGGTGACACCTGACTCGGGCGGCACTCCGCGGGACAGGGCAACCGACGTCCCGCCCGTGCACGTCCCCAGGACGGAACGGTTGTTCGCGGCGCGGCGGGAGGGGATCGGGGTGAGCTGGCTGGTGTCCCTGCCGGCGCTCGACGGGCGCGAGTACGTCTACCGGGTCCACGCGCCGCTCGACGCCCTGCCCGCCGATCTGTTCTGGTGCGCGTTCCACTGCCACGACGACGGACCGCACCCCCGCGCGTCCGACCGCTTCGACGCGGCGCGGATCTGGCCCCTCGCGACGGACACGTAGACAGCGAGGAGCCCGGCGGCCTGGGCCGCCGGGCTCCGTCGCACCGGCCCACAGCGGGGCTCAGTGCTCGTCGGCGAGGATGAGGTACAGCTTCTTGCGGGCCTCGTTGATGACGGCGACCGCCTTGTCGCGCTGGTCGGCCGAGCCGGTCTTCCAGACCTGGCCGAACGCCTCCATCAGACCGAACCCGGCCTGCCTGACCTCGTTCATGCTCTCCCAGTCGACACCGCGCCCGGCCTCTTCCCAGGGCGCCTCGGGCCCGGTCTCGGCCTCGGTGCGGCCGGTGTCGGTGAGCGTGAACAGCTTCTTGCCGCCCTCGCTCGCGCTGGTGATCAGCCCCTCGTCCTCCAGCAGCTGAAGGGTCGGGTACACCGAGCCGGGGCTGGGCCGCCAGGCCCCGCCGCTGCGCTCGCCGATCTCCTGGATCATCTCGTACCCGTGCATCGGCCGGTCCTTGAGCAGCGCCAGGATCGAGGCGCGCACATCACCGCGCCGCGCCCTCCCCCGGCCGCCGCCCCGGCCCCGACCGCCCCCGAAGGGCCCACCACCGAACGGCGGTCCGAACGGCCCGAATGCCGCCCGATGCCCCTCGAAACCGCCAGGGCGCCCCTCGGGGCCGTGCGGGCCGCGCCCGTGACCGTGTGCATGCCCGTGCTCGAATCCATGTGAACGCATGACGTACTCCTTCACTTACGTTGATCTTCCACCTATCGCTGTACTGTCGCGATGTCTCAACGATATATCGGAACCGATCGCATGACAACCCCTGCCCTGAACGGCCCGCGCGGGGCGGCCCGGCGATAGCGTGATCCTCATGACGGCAGAGGACGAAGCGCCGGCCGAGCGCGGTGGATGGGAACGCTGGGACCGCATACGGACCTGGCTGGTGGACCACCGCCGGACGTTCACGGCCGCCCTTCTGCACCGACCGGCCCGTACGCTCGCCCCATGCCCCGCAAAGCGAAGAAGGCCCGGCGGCTGGTGGCCGACGGGCACACGTATCGGTGGACGCTGCGCCACCGGCACGACGACGGCGGGTCCTGCCGCCAGATCCTCACGCTGCACCCCGGCTCGGGCGGATCCCTCCGCATCGTCTTCACCGAGGGCCCGGACCGGTACGTCCCGGGCGGCGCTCCCCTGGGCTCCGGAGACGTGGGTTACGTCGGGGGAGCCGCCCTCAACCTGCACGAACCCGGAGTCGTCCGCGCCCTGCTCGACGCGGCGACGGCCCGCGGATGGCAGCCCCGGGACCGGCGGCGGGTGGAGAGGGACGGCTGGACCCTGCTGGAGGCGGCCGCCGCGCTACGGGAGCGGAACGCGGACCGTGCGGACCCGGCCGGCGGCCCCCGCGATCACGGCGCGGGCTCGGCCAGCGCGTTGAGCGCCGGCCGGAGCAGCGCGGCGATGCGGTCGGGCGACGCCTCGCGCAAGGCGGGAAGCCCGAGGAACTGATGACCGATGGTCACACCAAGCAGGGTGGTGACCGCCAGGGCGGCGCGGAGTTCGCGGTCGTCGGACGCCGGGACGGCGGCACCGGCGTCCGCGATCTGACCGCCGAGCGCGGTGCGTACGTGCTCGGCGGCCGCAGGATCGGTGAGCATGGACCGCATCACCGCGACCGCCCCCTCGGGCAGACCGCCCAGCTTCAGGCCCAGCGTGGCCAGCATCCGGTCGGCGAACGCGTCCGCGCCGGCGGCCTCCGACGGGGGCGGGGCAAACGCCTGCACGGCCCGGCCGAACAGTTCCCGCTTCGAACCGAAGTACTGCATGACCAGGGCCGGGTCCACACCGGCCGCGCTCGCCACCGCGCGGATGGTGGTCCGGTCGAACCCCTTGGCGGCGAACTCCTCCCGGGCCCTTTCCAGGATGCGCGCCTCGGTGGCGCGGCGGCGGTCGGCGCGGGTCTCCCGAGGCGTGGTCACGCCGCGACTCTACAACCGTTGACCGAACCCCTTCTCCCGGCCTACCGTCACGCTCAACAAGCGTTGAGCGAATGGAGTCATGCCGTGCCGCACCCGGAAACCACCCGTGCCCGTACCCCCCGTGAGGCCCTGGCCGCCTACCACCGGGCGATGCTCGACAAGTCCGCGGACGACCTCGCGGATCTGTACGCGGTCGACGCGCTGCACGAATTCCCCTTCACCGCTCCGGGCTTCCCGCCGCGCTACGAGGGCCGCGAGGCCGTACGCACGGGTTACCGGGCGGTCTGGGGCGCGAGCCCCGTACGGATCGACGAGGTCAGGACGGTGTCCGCGTACGAGACGGACGACCCGGAGGTGATCATCGCCGAGCATGTGGTGGCGGGGACGCTGCCGGCCGCCGGCGCCGCCTTCACCGTCCCCGGGCTGCTCGTGCTCCGGGTACGCGACGGCCTGATCACCCACGTCCGCGACTACATGGACACAGCGGCCCTCGCCGCCGCCAGGCGCTGACCTCCGGGGGCCGCCACCCGCGGCCCGGACTCACCCCTCACCGCGCAGCCCCAGCAGATACACCGCCGTCACCGCGACCCCCCGGTCCCCGTCCTCCGCCAGTTCCCCGAGCGCCCGCGTCGCCGTCGGGCCCGGGATGTCCGCGAGGGCCTGGGTGAGGCGGCGGCGGGCGGGCGCGTCGAGGGCGGGGTCGGCGAGGCGGTCGATGAGCGCGGCGGCGATGCGCTCGGCCGTCTCCGGACCGGCGGCCAGTACGCCCAGGGCGTCGGCCGCGTCCACGTCCCGCACCGCCTCCGCGATCATGCCGATGAGCGTGGGGACCGCCTCGGCCACCCCGCGCACACCGAGCGCCGGCGCCGCGTACTGGCGTACCGCGACATCGGGATGGCCGAGGGCCTCCCGCAGCAGCGCGCTCGCCGCCTCCCCCGGAATACCCGCGACCGCGCGCACCGCGCGGGCGCGCACCGCGGCGACGGGCGAGTCCAGGCCCTGGGCCAGCAGGGCGATGCCGTCGCCCGCCCGTGCCAGCGCCCACCGCATCGCGCCGGCCACGCTCGGGTCCCGTTCGCTCAGCACCGCCTCGACCAGGGCCGCCACCGGCACGGGCGCCTCGCCCGCCGAGGACAGCGCCGCCCGCTGCCGGGTGCCCGGGCTGGCGGAGCCCAGCGCCTGGAGGAGGGCGACGGTACGCAGGACCCCCTCCCAGTCCCCGGGTTCGGCGGCGCCGATCCGGCTGAGCCGGGTCAGCAGCTCCGTCTCGCTCGCGATCCGTTCCCGGGTCCGCCGGACGAGGTCGTCCACGAGACCGGCCGGGCTGAACCCGGGATCGTCCAGGGCGCGCCCCACCTCGCGCAGCGAGAGGCCGAGGGACCGCAGGCTCTCGATGTGGAAGATACGCCGGACGTCCGCACCGGAGTATTCGCGGTATCCGACGTCGTTGCGCCCCGTGGGCCGCACGAGACCCAGCGACTCGTAGTGCCGGAGCATGCGCGCGCTGACCCCGGACCGCCGCGCCACCTCACCGATCAGCACCGTCCCTCACCCCTCTTGACCGTACGCCCCGAGGGCCACCCTCCGCTTCGCTTCCTCGACCGCGAGGTCGAACCCGGCGTCCGGGTCGCGCCGCAGCTCCTCGGTGGCGAGCGCGTGCTCACGGACCCGGGGCTCGGGGTGCGCGGCGGCGGCCTCCAGCGCCGGTGCGGCCGCCGGGCCGAGTGCGATCAGCGCCCGGCTGAGGCTCAGCCGCGTCTCGCGGCCGCCGCGCCCGAGCTGCCCGGCCAGCACCGCCGCGAGCGCGGGCGCCTCGTCCTCGGGCACGAGGACGACCGCGGTGCGCCAGGCGGCGCGGGCGACCTCGTCGTCGGTGTCGGTGAGCAGGGCCCGGGTGATCGCCGGCCAGGCCCGCCGGTCCCCGGTCTTGGACAGCGTATGCAGGGCCTGGCTGCGCGCCTGCGGGCACTCCGAGCGGAGCTCGCCGACGAGCCGGGGGACCGTCAGGTCCTGCGGGTGCCGGGTGAGTGCCCAGGTCAGCATCTCCCGTACGGAGAAATCGGGCTCGGTCGCGCACCGCTCCACGAGCCGGTCCACCAGCCGCGGGTCCGGCGCCGATCCGACCGCCATCGCGGTCCGCAACCGCACCGACGCGTCGCCGTGCTCAAGCCCGCGCAGCGCGCGTGTGACGGCCGGTTCCTCGTTCGCCGTGGTCATGGGGACCACCTCCTCGGGGCCGAGTGAAGCGCTTGTCACCGTGACAAGGTCAAGCCGGACGCGGTTTCGGGGCCACCGGTCCGCGATTGGCCTTGGTTCCCGGCCGGGACGGAGCCCTACGGTCGGCGCATGAGGATTCGCACCGTAGACGCGTTCACCGACCGCCCCTTCACCGGCAACCCCGCCGGCGTCCTGCTGTTCGGCCCCGAGGGCTTCCCCGAGGACGGCTTCCTCCAGCGGGTCGCCGCCGAGCTGAACCTCTCCGAGACCGCGTTCGCCCATCCGCTGCCGCCGGGCGGCGACGCGGACTGGGCGCTGCGGTGGTTCACCCCGGTCGCCGAGGTGGACATGTGCGGCCACGCCACCCTCGCCACGGCCCATGTCCTGCACACCACGGGCACCGCCACGGGCACGGTCCGCTTCGCCGCCCGGTGCGGCACGCTGACGGCGTCCGCCCACCCGGACGGTTCGCTCACGCTCGATTTCCCGACCGCCCCGCTGACCCCCGAACCCGCCCCGGACGGCCTCGCGCAGGCCCTGGGCGCGGAGCCGCTGTCCGTGCACGACACGGGTGCGCAGGTCGGGGACCTGCTGGTGGAGCTGAAGGACGAGGCGGCCGTACGGGGCCTGGCTCCGGACTTCGGGGCGCTGGCCGCCCTGTCGCGGCGCGGCGTCATCGCCACGGCCGCCTCGACGCCGATGCGTGGCTACGACTACGTCTCGCGCGGCTTCTTCCCGGCCGTGGGTATCGACGAGGACCCGGTGACCGGCAGCGCGCACACCGCCCTGGCCCCGTTCTGGTCGGCCCGGCTCGGCCGCGACCGGCTGACCGGGCTTCAGGTCTCGGCCCGCTCCGGCCTCGTACACACCTCGCTGCGCGGCGCGCGCACCCTGCTCACGGGCCGCGCGGTCACGGTGCTGGACGGCGAACTCCTCGTCGGCCCGTGACCCCGGGGCTCACGGCGTGGGCAGCCAGCCCACTTTCCCGGCGAGCAGCGCGTAACCGACGAACGCGCCGATGTCCAGCAGCGCGTGTGCCGCGACGAGCGGGCCCACCCGCTGCCAGCGCCGGTACAGCAGCACGAAGACGACGCCCATCACCATGTTGCCGATGAACCCGCCGATGCCCTGGTAGAGGTGGTACGACCCGCGCAGTACCGAGCTCGCCAGCAGTGCCGCCATCGGCGTCCAGCCCAGCTGCCCCAGCCGGCGCAGCAGGTATCCGACGACGATCACCTCCTCCAGTACGGCGTTCTGGAGGGCCGACAGGATGAGCACGGGGAACTTCCACCACACGTCGGGCAGTGACTCGGGCACGACGGTGAGATTGAAGCCGGCCGCCCTGGCCACGAGGTAGAAGGCCAGCCCGGCGCTGCCGATGCCCGCCGCGACGGCCGCGCCCCGTGCCACGTCCTGCCCGGGCCGGGTGCGGTCGAAGCCGAGCACCCGCAGCCCGGTCCCTTCCCGGATGAGCAGATGCGCCACGAGCGCGACGGGCACCAGCGCGGTCGCGATGCCGAAGAGCTGCCAGGCGAGATCCAGCCAAGGACGGCCGGGGGCGGCCGAGCTGTTGAGGGTCGCCGCCTGGTCCTTCAAACCCCCCGGTTTCGTCAGCGATCCGACAAAGCTGATGAGGGCGGACACGCCGCTCGCCCCCAGCGAGAGCGCCAGCACCAGCACCGTCTCGGACCGGAGAATCCGTTGTGACACGGCCTTCTGGGGAAAAGAATCAGCCACGCGCCCCGCCTCCACCTGTACACCTGCCCTCAGTTGTGCATTCGCGTCCCACGCCCTTCGCCGCCCCGCTAGGGTCTCGAATGCAGGTACGAAGATCATGCGCGACCGGCCGGGGGACGAACGCCATTGCCGATGGCGTGGTCCCCCTTTTCCTTGTACATACTCAAGGAGGGGCACCACCGACATGGGACGTCACAGCTTGCCCGATGACCGCTCGGCGGCCGGAGGCGGGGACCGTCCACCGCGCCGCCGCCGGAACGTGGCCATCGCCACCGTCCTCGTCCTCGCCGTGGCGGGGGGAGCGGCGGTCGCGGCGCAGGGCGGCCTGCTCCCGTTCTCCAAGTCGTGCGAGGAGAACGCCGTCCACCTGTCGATGGCGGCCTCACCGGACATCGCCCCCGCCGTACGTGCCATCGCCGACCGGGCACGTACGGACGAGGTGCGCTCCGACGGACGCTGCGTCGACGTGAACGTGGTGGCCCGTGACTCGTACAGGGTCGCGGACGCGCTGGCGAGCGGAGCCCGCCCCGACTACCAGATATGGCTCCCCGACTCCGACGTGTGGCTGACCCGGGCCAAGGGCGCCGGGGACGGCACCCCGATCACCCCCGGCGGCTCCGTCGCCACCTCACCGGTCACGCTCGCCACCGTCCCGCAGGCCGCCAAGAGCCTCGGCTGGCCGAAGAAGACCTACACCTGGGCCGAGTTGACGGGCGCGGCCATGGAGTCCGACCGGGTCCGTCTCGGCTCCGCCGACCCCGCGCGCTCGGCGACCGGCCTGCTGGCCCTCAACAGCATCGGCGCCTCCACCGGGAAGCAGGGCGGCGACAGCGACACCCGGGTCGCGGCCACCGCGAAGCTGCTCGCCCAGCGGATGTCCGACGGGGACACCCAGGTCGTGGCGACCCTGCCGCAGGACGGCTCGGGCACCGAGGAGGGCAACCCGGCGCGCAACCAGGCGGTGCTCCTCTCCGAACAGGCCGCCTTCACCCACAACGCCGAGTCGGCGGCCGACGGCAAGCTGGACCTGTTCTATCCCGAGGACGGCACCCCGCTGCTCAACTACCCGCTCACGATGGTGGACGAGCGCCACCGGTCCACGGACGAGAGCCGGGCCGCGCTGCGGTTCATGATCCTGCTCTCCGAGGAGAGCTCGGTGCGCACCCTCCGGGAGCACGGCTTCCGGACCACGTACGGCACGGCGGACGAGAAGCTGGTGGCAGCGGCGGGCGGCCGGTCGCCCCAGCCGTACGACGCGACGCAGCCGCCCGCCCCGACGGACGAGGCGCTCCAGGAGACGCTCGGCATGTGGACGATCACCGTGCAGAGCGCGCGGCTCACCACCGTGGTCGACGCCTCCGGCTCCATGGCCGCGACGGTGCCGGGCCGCGACCAGTCCCGGATGGACGTCACCAAGGCATCGCTGATCCAGGCGCTCAACCAGTTCACCCCGAACGACGAGATCGGGCTCTGGGAGTTCGCGACCACGCTCGACGGCGACAAGGACTACCGCCGGCTCGCGACGACCGCCAGGCTCGGCGACCCCGCGAAGGGCGGCGGCACCCACCGGGAGAAGCTCGCCGCCGCGTTCGCCGCGCTGCGCCCGGTGCCGGACGGTGCCACCGGCCTGTACGACACCGCCCTGGCCGCGTACAAGGAGGCGCAGCGCACGTATGTGAAGGGCAAGTTCAACGCGGTGGTGATCCTCACGGACGGGTCGAACCAGGACGAGCGGTCCATCTCGCGCTCCGCCCTCGTGGACGAGCTGAAGTCCATCGCCGACCCGACGCGCCCGGTCCCGCTGCTGGCCATCGCCGTCGGACCCGATGCGGACCGCGAGGAGCTGGCCGAGATCGCCGAGGTCACCGGGGGCGGCGGCTACCAGGTGAACGACCCGGCCGAGATCCAGGCGGTGATCCTCCAGGCGGTGATGACGGCGGGCCAGGCCGCCCGCGCGGCCGGGGAGTAGGGGCGGGCGCCCGGCCCGGCGGCGGACCGGCCGCCCGTCACGGCGCCGGGATGCCCGCCGGCCAGGTGTGCACCGGGTCGCCGCCCTGCATCAGCTCGCCGTAACGCCGGGTCATCGCGGCGAGCGCGGCACCCCGGTCCAGGCCCGCCTCGCGCGCCCGGTGGTAGGTGTCCGCCTGCCAGGACGCGCCGTTCGTCCGCCGCTTGCAACGCTCCTCGATGATGCCGAGGTAGTGATCCCGGTCCGCCGGCTCGATGTTCCAGCCGTCGAGCCCGGCGGCGGCGAGCGGCAGCAGCTCGTCGCGCACCAGCTTCGTCACGGGCACCCGGGTCAGCCCGCCGGAGCGGCCGGGCCGGGGCCACAGCAGCTCGGCCTCGATGCCGTGGCGGCACGCGGTCTCGAAGTTCTCGGCGGCGGCGGAGAACGGCATCCGGGTCCACACCGGACGCGACTCCCCCGCCAGCGCCCGCACCAGGCCGTAGTAGAGCGCGGTGTTGGCGATGACGTCGGCGACGGTCGGGCCCGCGGGCAGCACCCGGTTCTCCACGCGCAGGTGCGGAACGCCGTCGGCGATCCCGTACACCGGGCGGTTCCACCGGTAGACCGTGCCGTTGTGGAGGACCAGCTCCTTCAGCTGGGGCACCCCGCCGTCGGCGAGGACGCGCAGGGGCTCCTCATCGTCGCAGATGGGCAGGAGCGGCGGGAAATACCGCACGTTCTCCTCGAAGAGCTCCTCGACCGAGCCGATCCACTTCTCCCCGAACCAGGTCCTGGGCCGCACGCCCTGGTTGCGCAGTTCGGGGGGCCGGGTGTCCGTGGCCTGCTCGAACAGCGGCGGCCGCGACTCCCGCCACACCTCGCGGCCGAAGAGGAACGGCGAGTTGGCGCCCAGAGCGACCTGGACGGCGGCTACGGTCTGCGCCGCGTTCCACACGTCGGCGAAGCGTTCCGGAGTGACCTGGAGATGCAGTTGCAGCGAGGTGCAGGCCGCCTCCGGGGTGATCGATCCCGCAGTGGCGACCAGCCGCTCGACACCCTCGATATCGAGCGAGAAACTCTCGCCGCGCGCCGCCAGCATTTGATCGTTCAGGAGGGCGTAGCGGTCGACGTCGGAGAGATTGGACCGGACCATGTCGTCACGGCCGAGCGTCGGCAGGATTCCGATCATCATGATCCCGGCATCGACTTCACCGGCCTTCCGGTCGGCATATCCCAGCCCGGTCCGCAGCTCTTCGGCCAACTGATCCAGAACACGCCCCGAGAGATGGTGGGGGACTATGTTCACCTCCAGATTGAACATCCCCAGTTCCGTCTGGAAATCGTGACTCGCGATGCGCTCCAGTACCTGCCCATTCAACATCTTCGGCATGGCGTCGGCGCCCGTGAGATTGAGTTCGATCTCCATGCCCATGAGGTTGCGCGGCCGGTCGAACCGCCGCTCGGCCAGGAGTCCGGACAGCGCCTCCAGGCACTGTTGCAGCTTCCTCCGGTACCTCTGCCGGTCGGACAGGTCAAAGGCGCCCGCGACGACCTTCTCCCCCATCGAAGTGTCCTCCTCATGTGGCCGGCACGCGGCCCGGGCCGCCCGCATCACGATCGATAATGCCCGCAGGACGTGATCCGTAACGCCCCGCGGACGGCGCACACACGCTAATCTGAGCGCCGGGGCCCCGGGCACATTCACTCGGCATGACGCAGCGGGCTGTTTCCCCGTAGGGCGGGCCGGTAAAGCCCCGACGGGTTTCGGCCGACCGCGGCGCGGGAAAAACCCGAGGCGGCGGCTGCGCCGCTCGCGCCGAATCAGCATGATCTCCGCATAATAAAGTCCGGATACCGCCTTGCCGGCAATAGCCGTGGCGGCTAGTGGAAACACCCCGTGAACACGTGTCGTATAAACTCCGCGGACGAGGCAGAGAGTTGACGCACCGGCTCAGTCACCGGCCTCCTCTGGCCCCGCACGCCGACAACGCCGTCCGCACCCGCCCGCGCACCACCGTGTCTCCGAAGTGAGAGGCGACCCAATATGCCGCTGCATGTTCCCCCGGCCCCCGCGCCCGCACTGCGCAGCGTTCTCGCGGCGCTCGGTTCACCGACCGCGGTCCGCGAGGCCCGTACGCCCGCCCTGCGGTCCGCACAGGGACCTCTGAGCCCCGAACACCCGCTGCCCGTCCATGTGCTGGGCGTCGCTCCGGGCGACCTCGCACCCGCCACCCGGCTCGCCGCCTGGCGCTTTCAGATCCGCAGCACGGAGCGGGCGGTGGCGGCGGCGGACACCATGCTCACCGCGGACGGCTGGACCTTCTCGCACTTCTTCGAGGGCCCGTACATCGCCTCGACGGAGCTGGCGCTGCGCCAGGCGGAGGGGATGAGCGGCCCCTACCAGCCGAGGCTGCTGTCCATCCCCGACCTCTACATGCTGGCCCTGTGGCTGCACGGCGACCCCACCGCGGACGCCTCCTGCGGCGCCCCCGCCCCGGACGACGTACTCGTGCCGCTGTCCCCGGCGCCGCCCGGCTTCGCCGCCCACCGGCCGCACCGGGCCGCCGACCTGCTGCCGGTGATCACCACCCGCATCACGCCCGGCCCGGGTCCGCTGCTGGGCTCGCCGGCCCCGGCCTGAGACCGGCGGCCGCCCCCTCCGCGTGCTGTGCCCCTTCGCCCCCTTCCGGCGGCGGGGCACAGCACGCGGACGTGCGTACGGCACCCCGCCCATCCGGACTAGTCCCATCCGGCCACCCCGAACCACCCGAAGTGACAGTGCAGTTGAGTTGAACCGTCCGGGCGGGTGACGCGTCATGGGAGGAGTGGAAGCGCTGCGGCGAAATCCCTGCGGATTGTCGCCCGTGGGGCAACACTGGGATTCGACCGATCGATACGGGGGCGGTCATGAACACCTCTTCACACCGCAGGCCACTCAACTCGACGCAGCGAAAGAACCCACCCATGTGCCAGCATCAGCCACCCTGCCCGACAGCCGACTCAGCCGACCGGGAGGCCGCCCGCCAGGTGGCCCACCACCCGGAGCAGGGCTGGAGCCTGCTGTGCAACGGCGTCCTGCTCTTCGAGGACACCGGTGAGCTGCTTCCGGACGGGCAGATCATCGCCCCGCACCGGCCCCTGGCGGCGAGCCGGGTGGTCAAGGCCGCCTAGACGAGGCACGGAAAGGGGCCGGCCGGAGAAGTCTCCGCACCGGCCCCGACGCATGTCCGCGTCACACCGCTTCGCTCACCGGATCAGTTGTCGTACTCGTCCAGGGGCGGGCAGGAGCAGACGAGGTTGCGGTCCCCGAACGCCCCGTCGATCCGGCGCACCGGCGGCCAGTACTTGTCGGCGGCCGAGACACCGGCCGGGAAGACCGCCACCTCGCGGCTGTACGCGTGCTCCCACTCCCCGCCGAGCGCGGCGGCGGTGTGCGGGGCGTTGGCGAGCGGGTTGTCGTCCGCGCTCCACTCCCCCGACGCGACCTTCTCGATCTCGGCGCGGATCGCGATCATCGTGTCGCAGAAGCGGTCCAGCTCCGCGAGGTCCTCGCTCTCGGTCGGCTCGATCATCAGGGTCCCGGCGACCGGGAACGACATGGTCGGCGAGTGGAAGCCGTAGTCGATGAGCCGCTTGGCGACGTCGTCGATGCTGACGCCGGTCGCCTTGGAGATGGGCCGGAGGTCCACGATGCACTCGTGCGCGACCAGCCCGGCCGGGCCGTTGTACAGGATCGGGTAGTGCGGTTCGAGCCGCTTGGCGATGTAGTTGGCCGCGAGTACGGCGACCTGCGTCGCGCGCTTCAGGCCCTCGCCGCCCATCAGGCGTACGTAGGCCCACGAGATCGGGAGGATGCCGGCGGAGCCCCAGGGGGCCGCCGAGATCGGTCCGACGCCGGTCTCCGGGCCCGCCGCGGGCTGGAGCGGGTGGTTGGGCAGGTACGGCGCCAGGTGCGCGCGCACACCGACCGGGCCGACGCCCGGGCCGCCGCCGCCGTGCGGGATGCAGAAGGTCTTGTGCAGGTTCAGGTGCGAGACGTCCCCGCCGAACCGGCCGGGCTTGGCCAGGCCGACCAGGGCGTTGAGGTTGGCGCCGTCGACGTAGACCTGGCCGCCGGCGTCGTGCACCTCGGCGCAGATGTCGGCGACGTGCTCCTCGAAGACGCCGTGCGTCGACGGGTAGGTGATCATGAGCACGGCCAGCTCGTCGCGGTACTGCGCGATCTTGGCGCGCAGGTCCTCGATGTCGACCTCGCCGTCGTCGGCGGTCTTGACGACGACCACCTTCATGCCGGCCATCACGGCGCTCGCGGCGTTGGTGCCGTGCGCGGAGGACGGGATCAGACAGACGGTCCGGTTCTCGTCGCCGTTGGCGCGGTGGTACGCGCGGACGGCCAGCAGCCCCGCGAACTCGCCCTGCGAGCCGGCGTTCGGCTGGATGGACACCGCGTCGTAACCGGTGACCTCGGCCAGCCGCTCCTCCAGCTCGCGGATGAGCGTCAGGAAGCCCTGGGCCTGCTCGGCGGGCGCGAACGGGTGCAGCGCGCCGAACTCCGGCCAGGTGATCGACTCCATCTCGGCGGTCGCGTTCAGCTTCATGGTGCAGGAGCCGAGCGGGATCATGCCGCGGTCCAGCGCGTAGTCGCGGTCGGCGAGCTTGCGCAGGTAGCGCAGCATCGCGGTCTCGGACCGGTGCTGGTGGAAGACCGGGTGGGTGAGGATCGGGTCGGTGCGCAGCAGCGCATCGGGCAGCGCGTCCTCGGCGGTGGCGTCCAGCGCCTCGACGTCCCCGTCGGCGCCGAAGGCGGCCCAGACGGCGGAGACCTGGGTGCGGGTCGTCGTCTCGTCGCAGGCCAGCGAGACGGTGTCGGCGTCGACCAGGCGCAGGTTGACCCCGCGCTCGCGGGCGTCGGCGACGACCTCGCCGGCCTTGCCGGGCACGCGGACGGTGAGCGTGTCGAAGTAGGAGCCGGTCACCACGTCGACGCCGGCGGCGCGCAGGCCCTCGGCCAGGATCGCGGCGTAGCGGTGGGTGCGCCGGGCGATGGTGCGCAGGCCCTCGGGGCCGTGGTAGACGGCGTACATGCCGGCCATGACGGCGAGCAGCACCTGCGCGGTGCAGATGTTACTGGTGGCCTTCTCGCGGCGGATGTGCTGCTCGCGGGTCTGGAGGGCCAGGCGGTACGCCTTGTTCCCGTCGGCGTCCACGGAGACGCCGACCAGGCGGCCGGGCAGGCTGCGGGCGAACTTGTCGCGGACCGCCATGTAGCCGGCGTGCGGGCCGCCGAAGCCCATCGGGACGCCGAAGCGCTGCGTGGTGCCGACGGCGATGTCGGCGCCCAGCTCGCCGGGCGAGGTGAGCAGCGTGAGGGCCAGCAGGTCGGCGGCGACGGTGACGATCGCGCCCAGCTCGTGCGCCTGGTCGATGACGGGCTTGAGGTCCCGGACGGCCCCGGAGGCGCCGGGGTACTGGAGGAGCACGCCGAAGACGCCGCGTTCGGCGACCTCCGCCGGGATGCCGTCGGTGAGGTCGGCGACGACGACCTCGACGCCGGTCGGCTCGGCGCGGGTCTCGATGACGGCGACGGTCTGCGGCAGGGTGTCGGCGTCGACCAGGAAGACGCCGTTCCTGACCTTGCCGACGCGCCGGGCGAGCGCCATGGCCTCGGCGGCGGCGGTGCCCTCGTCGAGCAGCGAGGCGCCGGAGGTGGGCAGGCCGGTCAGCTCGGCGACCATCGTCTGGAAGTTCAGGAGGGCTTCGAGGCGGCCCTGGGAGATCTCGGGCTGGTACGGCGTGTAGGCCGTGTACCAGGCGGGGTTCTCCATGACGTTGCGCAGGATCACCGGCGGCGTGAACGTGCCGTAGTAGCCGAGTCCGATCATCGGGGCGAGGACCTGGTTGCGGTCGGCGAGCCGGCGGAGTTCGGCCAGCACCTCGGCCTCGGTCCGGGCCCCCGGCAGGTTCAGCGCCTCGGCGCTCTTGATCACGTCGGGCACGGCGGCCGCCGTCAGCTCGTCCAGCGAGCCGTAACCGACCTGGGCGAGCATCTTCGCCTGGGCCTCGGCGTCCGGGCCGATGTGGCGCTGCTCGAAGGGGATGCCCTGTTCCAGCTGCGTGAGCGGGGTGCGACGGGGGGTCATGGTGGAGGCCTCCTGGTCTGTCACGACCTGCGAGGGGCACCGCGGCGCCGGGTGCCCGTACGGCCTCCCCCTCTGTCATCTCAACCTGAGAGCTTCACCGGCACCACACGGGCGCCGGCTTTCACCGTCGGTGAGGGAGAGGCTCCGTACGGCCCATCGGCCGCGCGCAACCCGCCCTGCTTTCCAGAGTGACCTCGTCCGTGCGGTACGGGGGCCTGAGAGATTCCGGGGAGGATTTGCTCCTTCGGCGTCCTCCGGATCGGCTCCGGACGACTCTCCCGCACGGGGTCAGCAGCCATGACCAGACTACCAGCGGGGTACGCGACGAGAATTCTCGAGTGGCCAAGACCACGGAACTGCATTTCTGTATTCCCTGTGGACCAGCCGCGACCCGTGTGGGAGGGACCGTGCAGACCGACATCGACCCGCGCAGCCTGATCGGCCGCAAGGCGTTCGACCGCAAGGGCACCAAGATCGGGACCGTGGACGAGGTGTACCTCGATGACGCGACCGGAGTCCCCGAATGGGCGGCCGTGCGCACCGGGCTCTTCAGCCGTGACACCTTCGTCCCGCTGGAGCCCAGCGAATTCGTGGACGACACACTGCGCGTCCCCTTCGACCGGGCGCTGATCAAGGACGCCCCCGACTTCGGCGTGGGCCGCCACCTCTCCCCCGAGCAGGAGCTCCAGCTCTACCGGCACTACGGCCTGGACGCGGCCCCCGGCGCACCGGCCCCGGACCGCGACTTCGGCCGGCTGGCGGGCCAGGAGGAGTAGTCCGGCGGGTCCGGAACGAGGGGGAGGGGGTCGGCGGCCCGCAGCGCGGGGTCGTCCACGCGGAACGTACGCACCCGGCCGGGTGCCGTCGCGCCCGGTTCCTCGAACCGCACGGTCACCCGGCCGACCCCGCTCCCCTGCACCCAGCCGTGTCCGTGGACCTCGTGCCGCACGTCGTGCCCGGCCGGCCAGCGGCGCGCGGCGAGCCGCTCGGCGGCGGCCTCCTCCGGCGCCGGTCCGCCGTCCGCCGTGACCTCGCGGCCGTCGGCGTCGTCCTGCGGCCGGGCCCCGGCGTCCTCCGGGAGGGCCGCCGCCCGCGCACCGGCGGCCTGGGCGAACAGGTCCTCCTGCGTGTAGTCGGCGAGCCCCGTGACGCCGACGCCCAGCAGCCGCACCCCGCCGGTGGTGTCCACCGCCTCCAGGAGCCGGGCGGCGGCCTCGCGGACGACCGCGGGGTCGTCCGTGGGCCCGCGCAGCGTCTCGGAGCGGGTCAGCGTGGAGAAGTCGTAGCGGCGCACCTTGAGCACCACCGTGCGCCCCGAGCGCCCCGCGCCCCTCAGGCGCTGCACGCACCGGTCGGCCAGCCGCTCCACCTCGGTGCGCACCCGGACGCGGTCGTGCAGGTCCATGTCGAAGGTGTCCTCGACGGAGACGGACTTCGCGTCCCGCTCCGCGACCACGGGCCGGTCGTCGAAGCCGGAGGCCATCCGGTGCAGCGCGGCGCCGTGCGCCTTGCCCAGCAGCCGTACCAGCTCCGCCTCGCCCGCCTCGGCAAGGTCGTCGACCGTCGTCATGCCGGCGCGGCGCAGATGGTCGGCCGTGGCGGGGCCGACGCCGGGCAGGGTGCGCACCGGCATGGGCGCGAGGTGCGCGCGCTCGGTACCCGGCTCGATCAGGCGTATCCCGTCGGGCTTGGCCTCCTCGGAGGCGATCTTGGCGAGCATCTTGGAGCCGGCGAGCCCGACGGAACCGCTCAGTCCGGTGACCGCCTGGATGGCCTCGCGCAGTTCCCGGCCGATCTCCAGGGCGGAGGCGGTGTCGTCTGCGGTGCCGCCCGCTTCGAGGTCCACGAACGCCTCGTCCAGGCTGAGCGGCTCCACCAACGGCGAGAGCCGGCCCAGCAGCTCCATGACCTGGTCGCTCACCGACCGGTACAGCGCGAAGCGCGGGACGAGATAGGCGGCGTTCGGCGCGAGCCGTCTGGCCTGCGCCATCGGCATCGCCGAGTGCACCCCGAAGCGCCGTGCCTCGTACGAGGCGGTCGCGACGACCCCGCGCGGCCCCAGCCCGCCCACCACGACCGGTTTGCCGCGCAGGCTGGGCTTCGCCGCCTGCTCCGCGGAGGCGTAGAAGGCATCCATGTCCAGATGCAGGATGGTGGGCGCGGCTCTCACATCAGCCGATGCTGCCCTACGGCACTGACAATCGCCGCGTCAGCGCGGCCCGGGCGCCCGCGATTCCCGCCCCGGCGCGCCCTCAGCGGCTCAGACGGCCCGGTTGCGGCGCCGGGCGAGCTCGTCGGCCGGGTTGTGCCCGATCAGCGTCTCGCCGGTGTCCACGCGTTCCCCGTGCAGCTGCGACAGGGCGGCGTCCACGTCCCGCCACACGACCCCGACGGCGATCCCGAAGACGCCCTGGCCGCCTTGGAGCAGGTCGACCACCTCGGCGGGCGAGGAGCACTCGTAGACCGTGGCCCCGTCGCTCATCAACGTCATCCGCTCCAGGTCCTGGAACCCTCGGGCCCGCAGGTGCTGGACGGTGGTCCGGATGTTCTGGAGCGCCACTCCGGTGTCGAGGAAGCGCTTCACGATCTTCAGCAGGACGACGTCCCGGAAACTGTAGAGCCGCTGCGTGCCCGACCCGTACGCCGGACGGACGCTCGGCTCCACGAGGCCGGTGCGCGCCCAGTAGTCCAGCTGCCGGTACGTGATCCCCGCCGCCGCGCACGCCGTGGGCCCGCGGTAGCCGATGTCGTCGGCCGATGTCACGCCGCCCCCCGCCACCGCGGCCGGCACGGCCGACTGCCCGATGGTCCGGCCGGCCGTACTCCCCTGCTGCGAATACGGCGCACCCGCTGCCGTACCGTCGCCGCTGCTTCTCACGCCGACCTCCGTCCTTGACCTGCCCACTCGAAGGTAGGCAGTCACCCGGGGTGCGTCAACGATCGCCACACTCGGCACGCCGAGTGATAATCACCCTGAGGGTGGTTTCGCGTGACCGTTGACGGGGAAAGGCTCACCGGATATGCCGGTGAGCCGCCCCCGAAGACGTCACTGGCTGTTGTTCGTCCCGAAGTCCTCCGGAGAGATCTGGTCGAGGAACTCGCGGAACTTCTCCACCTCGTCCTCCTGCTCGTCGGGGATCGCGATCCCCGCGTCGTCCAGCACCCCGTCACTGCCGTAGATCGGCGTGCCGGTGCGCAGGGCGAGGGCTATGGCGTCGGAAGGCCGCGCGCTCACCTCGACACCGCCGGCGAAGACCAGCTCCGCGTAGAAAACCCCTTCGCGCAGGTCCGTGATCCGGACCTCGGTGAGCTCCTGGCCTACGGCCTCGAGCACATCCTTGAAGAGATCATGGGTCAGCGGCCTGGCCGGAGCCATGCCCTGCTGGGCGAAGGCGATCGCGGTCGCCTCACCAGGACCGATCCAAATGGGGAGGTACCGGTCGCCTCCCACTTCACGCAGGAGCACGATCGGTTGGTTGGAGGGCATTTCCACCCGGACACCCACAACGTCGAGCTCGTTCACACAGCAACCCTAGGACGTGCTCGGCAGGTTTGGGTAGTCGGGCTGGTCCGCCTTCAGTGCAGCCGTACCTGCAGAGCGGTCTGTACGAGGGCGGAGTGCAGCCGTACGGACAGCTCCGCCAGCTCCTTCGCGGTCGCCTCCGCATGCGCTCTGGTCTGCGGATTCCGGTGCCGGCGCAGCGGCGCGACCATCTGCTCGATGAGCCCGGCCTCCCGGTCGGCGGCGGCCCGCACGGCCCTCAGATGACGAGGTTCCAGACCGAATCGCCCCAGTTCCGCCACAAGCCTGGCGACGGTGACCATCTCGGCGTCGTACCCGCCGTCCGCCGAGGGCACGACCAAGCCGTACGACTCCCAGTCGTCCAGGTCGCTCTCGGTGACCTCGGCGGCGACCAGGAGCTCGGCACGGCCGATGCGGGCGGCCGTGGCCCGACCCGGCACCCCGGCCGGCTCGCCGTCCACCTGCCGCGGCTCCCCGTCGGGCGACGGCAGGGTCACCTGCTCACCGCGGGCCAGGGCGTCCAGATGCTCGCGGATGACCTTCAGGGGCAGGTAGTGGTCCCGCTGCATCCGGAGCACCTGGGCGAGCCGCTCGACGTCCGCGGCAACGAACTTCCGGTAACCGGAAGGGGTCCGCTGCGGTTCGACCAGCCCTTCGGCCTCCAGGAAGCGGATCTTGGAGATGGTGACCTCGGGGAACTCCTCCTGCAGCTGCAGGAGCACCGTGCCGATGCTCATCGGCCGGCCGTCGGCGGCGGTGCCGTGTCGGGCACCGCCGCTCGGTGTTCTCAGCATGGACCTTCCTGGGGTTCCCCCCGGACGGCGTCCGGGGGCGGGTCAGATGCCCCGCTGGTTCGCGTAGAAGACCAGCCGGTACTTGCCGATCTGCACTTCGTCGCCGTTGGACAGGGCGACGGAGTCGATCCGCTCACGGTTGACATAGGTGCCGTTGAGGCTGCCGACGTCCCCGACCGTGAAGCTGCCGTCGGCACCCCGGCGGAACTCCACATGGCGGCGGGAGACCGTCACGTCGTCCAGGAAGATGTCGCTCTGCGGGTGACGGCCGGCCGTGGTCAGCTCGCCGTCCAGCAGGAAACGGCTGCCGCTGTTGGGACCGCGCCGCACCACCAGGAGCGCCGAGCCGAGCGGCAGGGCGTCGACGGCCGCCTGCGCCTCGGGCGACAGCGACGGCACGGCGGTCTGGCCGGTGGCCTCCGCCTCGTACGCCTCAAGGCCCGAGATCGAGATGGTCGACGTCGTCTCCGAGGCGCGCTCCGGGATGCCGCCCCGCAGCGGCGCACCGCAGTTGGAGCAGAAACGGCTGGCCTCCGCGTTGCGGTGGCCGCACCTCGTACACACCGGCATGGACGAAGCCTCCTGGCTCGGGGCTCCGAAACCTATGCGGCCGGGACCGGCAGGGTCAACGGACGACGCGCCGGGACCGCCCGGGTAGTCACCCCCCTGGCCTGCCACCTGGTCGCGGAAGAGCGGGCGCTCCGCGCCCTGCTCGTCGGGCTGACCGTGGCGCGGCGCGCGATGACGTGCGGCCTCATCGCGGGCGCTCTTGCCGAACAACTTCCCAAACAACTTCACGGGCGATTCCCCTTGACCGAAACAGACCCGCCCGTGGGGCAGGACGAACCCTGAATGAACACACCTGCCGACCCGGACATCTTCACAACGTCCGTATCCACTCGACAGTTTCCACCACGCGCCACGATTACGATGCGGCGACCCCCCGCAACCGTCCGCTCGTGTTCCCCGACGCCCGGGCGCCCGGGGATCACTGGCCCGACGACCGAGCGTAGTCAGGCCGCTCCGCCGGTCGCAAGGCGTCCACGACAATGTCGTCGGCCCGCAGCACATGCACGGTGGCCTGCTCCTTCTCCAGCGTCTGCACCACACCCCCGGGGATGTTCAGCGCCGGTTCCAGATCCTGCGGCTTGCCGATGACCTTGAAGACGTACGGGGCGGTGATCTTGCGCCCGTCCACCTCGACGGCGCCCGCGTCACCGGAGAAGTACGTATTGGCCACCACACGCACTCCGTTGACCTCGACGGCCTCGGCGCCGGCCGCCCTGAGCTCCTGCAGGGCGTCGAGCAGCATGTCGGGCCGCACGGCGCCGCCGGGGTCGTTGACCGTCATGGTGATCCCGGGGCCGTGGGCCGCCACGGTCCCGGCGAGCACGCCGAGTTGCCGCTCCTTCTCGACCGTCTGCCTCCGGGCCTCCTCGGCCTGGTCGGAGCTGTTCTCCAGCTCCGTGCGCTGGGCGTCGAGGCGCTGCTTCTCGTCCTCCAGCCGCTGGGTGCGGTCGTCCACCTCGTCCAGGATGCGCACCAGGTCCTCCTGGCGCGCGCCGCGCAGGGCGTTGCTGTCGCTGTTGGACCGCACCTGGATGGCGAGCCCGAGCCCGAGGCCGAACAGCAGGAGGGCGACGATGAGTTGGGCGCGGGTCACCCGGGGCGGCCAGAGACCGGCGATCAGCCGCCGGCGCCCGGTGAGCTCCTGAGGGACGTCCGCCCGGGGCTCCCGGCCGTCGGCGGAGTTCTCGTCGAAGTCGTCGTTGCTCATCGGCATCAGGCCCGGAAGACGTGCCGGCGGATCGCCGCGGCGTTGGAGAAGATCCGGATGCCCAGGACGACCACCACACCCGTGGAGAGCTGGGCGCCGACGCCCAGCTTGTCGCCCAGGAAGACGATGAGGGCCGCCACGACCACGTTCGAGAGGAACGAGACCACGAAGACCTTGTCGACGAAGATGCCGTCGAGCATGGCCCTCAGTCCGCCGAACACCGCGTCGAGCGCGGCCACGACGGCGATGGGGAGATAGGGCTCGACCACCGCCGGAACTTCGGGCCGGACCAACAGTCCGACCACGACTCCCACGACGAGGCCCAGTACGGCGATCACGATGTGCCCTTCCCTGTGTCTGCGGCCTTGTATGGCTCTGCTGTCCGTACGATCAGGCTCGGGGCGGCCGGAAGGCTCAGCTTCTCCTGGACGGAGATGCTGGTCCGGATGTCGAAGCTGTCCTTCAGCGCCTGCAGGTACCGGCCGTCGGCACTGTCGCGGAAGGCCGCGCCCAGCTTCTTGCCGTCTCCCACCGCGAGCACCGAGTACGGGGGCACGAGCGGTTTGTTGTCGACCAGTATGGCGTCGCCCGCGGCCCGGATCGCCGACAGGGACGTCAGCCGCTGTCCGTTGATCGCGATGGCCTCCGCGCCGGACTCCCACAGCCCGTTGACGACGCGCTGCATGTCCCGGTCGCGGACCCGCCCGGTGTCGGAGAAGCCGCTGGTCTCGCGAGGTCCGCCGCCGCCCTGGTCGGTGTCCTCGGCGTCGTCGACGACCACCTTCAGCCCGGGCCCCTGCACGGGCGTGGCCCCGGAGAGCAGCGCCACCAGCTCGCCCTGGTCTCCCCCGTGTTCCTGGAGGGCTTTGCGCTGCCGGCTGCTGACATCGTCGCGGACCTGCTCCACCTGGGATTCCAGGGTGTCGGCCGCCGCCGTCTCGGCGTCGATGCGGTCGATCAGCTCCTGCTTCTCCTTGGCCAGGACCGGCGCGGTCACCCGCGCCTGGGCGGCGCCGAGCGTGACGACCAGCGCTGCGAGGACCAGACAGGCGGCGAGGCCGAGTTTGGCTTTGAGCGTACGGGGCATGCCGGAGCGCCCCTCCGCGGCCCGCCGCGCCGCGGCTTCGGCGTAGCCGTCGTCCAGGCTGTGCTCCATCACATTGGTCAGCAGCAGCATGGACGCGTCGGGGCGCTTGGGCGGCGGGGCCGTGCTCCGACCGGGGGGCTGCTGCGACATGCCGCACATCGTCGCATGTCGCGGCGGCTTACGCCGAATGGCCCCACCGATGACCGCTCGGCCGCGGGGACGGGCGAACGCACCGCCCGCCCCCGCGGCCCGGCCTCAGTTGCCGGCGCTGTCCACGACCGCCGCCCACTCGTCGAGCAGGGCCTCCGCGGAGGCGTCGTCGGGTCCCTCGGCCCACAGGTGGGTGACGGCTTCCGCCGGGTCCGGCAGCACCATGACCCAGCGCCCGTCCGCCTCCACGACCCGTACGCCGTCCGTCGTGTCGACGTCCCGGTCGCCGGCCGCCTCCACGACCCGGCGCATGACCAGGCCCTTCACGGCCCACGGTGTCGCCAGGTCACGGCGCAGGACGTGGGCGCGAGGGATGCGGGCGTCGATCTGGCTCAGCGTGAGCTGGGTCCGTGCGACGAGCCCGATGAGCCGCACGAATGCGGCCGTCCCGTCGAAGACACTGGCGAATTCGGGAACGATGAACCCGCCGCGCCCGTCTCCTCCGAAGATGGTGCCTTCCTCACGCCCGACCCGGGTCAGGTCGTCCGGCGACGTGGTCGTCCACTCGACCTGCGTGCCGTGGTACGCGGCGACCTGCTCGGCGACCCTGGTCGTGGTGACCGGGAGCGCCACCCGCCCGCTGCGCCGCTCGGCGGCGACGAGGTCGAGCATGACGAGCAGTGCCCGGTCGTCCTCCACGATCCGGCCGCGTTCGTCCACCAGGGACAGCCGCTCGCCCACCGGGTCGAAGCGGACGCCGAAGGCCGCCCGCGCCGAGGAGACGATCTCGCCCAGGCGCACGAGCCCCTTGCGCCGGGCTTCGGCCGTCTCGGTCGGCCGGGATTCGTCAAGACCGGGGTTGATGGTGAGCGCGTCCACGCCCAGACGCCCCAGGAGGCTGGGCAGCACGAGTCCCGCGCTGCCGTTGGAGGCGTCGACCACGACCTTCAGCTGGGCGTCGGCGATCCCGGTGGTGTCCACGTTGCGCAGCAGTGACCCGGTGTACGAGTCGAAGACGCTGGACGGGAAGTAGATGTCGCCGATCTCGCCGGGGAAGGCCCGCCGGTACTCCTGCCTGGCGTACACCCGGTCCAGCTTCCGCTGCCGCGCCTGAGAGAGGTCCGCCCCGCGTTCGTCGAAGAACATGATGTCCACGGAGTCGGGCACACCCTGCGACGTACGGATCATGATCCCGCCGGCACTGCCGCGCGCGGTCTGCTGACGCGCGACGGGCAGCGGTACGTTCTCCAGGTCCCGTACGTCGATGGCGCTGGCCTGGAGCGCGGAGATCACGGCGCGTTTGAGCGCCCGGGCGCCTCGGGAGTGGTCCCGGGCCGTGGTGACGGTGGAACCCTTCTTGAGCGTCGTCGCGTAGGCACCGGCCAGCCTGACGGCCAGCTCGGGGGTGATCTCGACGTTCAGGATTCCGGAGACGCCGCGCGCCCCGAAGAGGTGGGCCTGGCCACGGGACTCCCAGATCACCGAGGTGTTGACGAACGCACCGGCCTCGATGGTCTTGAAGGGGTAGACGCGGACGTTCCCCTGGATGATCGATTCCTCACCGACGAGGCATTCGTCGCCGATGACGGCGCCGTCCTCGATCCGGGAAGCACGCATGATGTCGGTGTTCTTGCCGACCACGCAGCCGCGCAGGTTGCTGTGGTCGCCGATGTACACGTTGTCGTGGACCACGGCCTTGTGCAGGAAGGCGCCGCTCTTCACGACGACGTTCGACCCGATGACCGTGTGCTCGCGGATCTCCACGCCGGCTTCGACCTTGGCGTAGTCCCCGATGTAGACCGGGCCGCGCAGCACGGCGTCGGGGTGCACTTCTGCACCTTCGGCCACCCAGACACCGGGAGAGATCTCGAAGCCGTCGATCTCGACGTCGACCTTGCGCTCCAGCACATCGGCCTGGGCCTTCACGTAGCTCTCGTGAGTGCCCACGTCCTCCCAGTAGCCCTCGGCGACATAGCCGTAGATGGGCTTGCCCTCCTTCATGAGCTGCGGGAAGACGTCCCCGGACCAGTCCACGGAGGCGTCGGCCTCGACGTAGTTGAAGACCTCGGGCTCCATGACGTAAATGCCCGTGTTCACAGTGTCGGAGAAGACCTGGCCCCAGGTCGGCTTCTCCAGGAAGCGTTCGACCTGACCCTGCTCGTCCACGATGGTGATCCCGAATTCCAGGGGATTGGGAACGCGGGTGAGGCAGACGGTGACCAGGCCGCCCTTCTCCTTGTGGAAAGCGATGAGGTCCGTGAGGTCGAAGTCCGTCAGCGCATCGCCGGAAATGACGAGGAAGGTGTCGTCCTTCAGCGCCTCTTCGGCGTTCTTCACGCTGCCGGCGGTTCCGAGCGGCTTCTCCTCGTTGGCATAGCTCAGCTCCATGCCGAGCTCTTCGCCGTCCCCGAAATAATTCTTCACCAGAGAGGCGAGGAACTGGACGGTCACGACCGTCTCATTGAGCCCGTGCCGTTTCAGCAGCCGGAGCACATGCTCCATGATCGGCCGATTGGCCACGGGCAGGAGCGGTTTGGGCATGCTCGAGGTCATGGGGCGAAGGCGAGTGCCTTCGCCGCCAGCCATCACGACGGCCTTCATGTCGGAAACGTCCTCCTTGAGAGACGACGGTCGAGCCGACTTGACCCGTCAGGGCAGCTTCTGTGACATCAGCCGCGGGCCGGCAACGCTGCACGGCACCACTTCAACGAGCTCAATCGGCTACTGCATCCGCCTTGACGAGGCGGCGGACCTGAACCACGTACAAGATTCCTGCCCACCAATAGAGGGTTGTACCCCACCCTGCGAACGCCCATCCGAAAACAGTGGCCACCTCTGCCAGCCAACCATGCCCGTCGCTGAGCAGCAACAAGGGGAATGCGTACATCAGGTTGAACGTGGCCGCCTTGCCGAGGAAGTTCACCTGGGGTGGCGGATAGCCGTGCCGGCGCAGGATTCCCACCATCACGAGAAGCATCAGCTCGCGCGCGAGCAGGGCGATGGTGAGCCAGAGAGGCAGGATCTCGCGCCAGGTGAGTCCGACGAGGGTGGAAAGAATGTAGAGCCGGTCGGCGGCGGGGTCGAGAAGCCGCCCGAGGCTGCTGATCTGGTTCCAACGGCGCGCGAGCTTGCCGTCGAGGTAGTCGCTGACGCCGCTGAACATCAGGACCAGCAGGGCCCAGCGATCGCTCTTGGGCCCGCCGAACTCGGGGCGGAGAATCAGCCACAGGAAGACAGGCACGCCGACGAGACGCGCCATGCTGAGGATGTTGGGGATGGTGAGTACCCGGTCCGTCTGAACGCGGGTCTCCTGGACCTCCACCCGGGGGCCTCCTGTGTCAAGAACGTGCCGATGATGCCCCCTGACCCTACCCTCAGCCCCCGCCGGGAGGTGCACAGGGGTGGAGGGGCACTCACCGGAAACGCGAAAGAGCCCCGTGCCACAAGGGCACGGGGCTCTTCCTAAAAGGAGTTCGGCGGCGTCCTACTCTCCCACAGGGTCCCCCCTGCA